>NZ_JBBEBZ010000041.1:0-6521 GCF_040882075.1 Nitriliruptor sp. | reverse complement strand
CGGTGCTGACCGCCTTCTACATGTCGCGCTGGTTCTTCCTGATCTTCCTCGGCGAACCCCGCTACGGCCGTGACGTCCACCCGCACGAGTCGCCGGCCACCATGACGGTGCCGTTGATCGTGCTCGCGGTGCTGTCGACCTTCGGCGGGGCGGTGATGAACTTCACCCACCGTGGGCCGTTCAACTCCTTCCTCGGGCCGGTCTCCGCACCGATCGACGACCTCGGCTACGAGGCCGCCGGGCCGCTGACCGAGTTCCACCTCATCGTCATCTCGCTGGTGGCCGCGGGGCTCGGGATCGTGCTCGCCTACCTCGCCTACGTCCGCCGCGACGTGGGCCAGGGGCGGGTGATCGAACCCGTGCGCGGCACCGTCGCGGAGGTGTTCGAGCGCAAGTTCTTCTTCGACGACCTCTACGAGGCGGTCTTCGTCCGCGCGGGTGGGTGGTTCGGCACCCGGCTCGAGTGGTTCGACCGCCGGATCATCGACGGTGCGGTCGATGGCGCTGGCGGCATCTCGATGCGCATCGGTGAGTTCAGCCGCCGCGCTCAGACCGGTCTCGTGCGCGGCTACGTCGCTGCCCTGCTGCTCGGCGCGCTCGCGCTGCTCGCCGTCGTCCTGATCCAGGTGAGGTAGCCGATGGGGCTCATCACGCTCACGCTCGCGCTGCCCCTCATCGGGGCGCTCGCGCTCGCGTTCCTCGAGACCGACGAGCGCACGACCCGCACGATCGGTCTGGTCAGCTCGACCGCGGCCTTCGTGGCGTCGCTGGCGCTGCTCGTCCGGTTCGACACCGCCGACGGTGCGCTGCAGCTCGAGGAGGCCGCCACCTGGATCCCCTCGATCGGTGCTCGGTTCGCCCTCGCCGTCGACGGTGTCAGCCTGGCGTTGATCGTCCTGACGACCTTCCTCGTGCCGCTGATCCTGCTCGCCTCGATGCACGAGGTCACCGACCGGCTCAAGGGCTACGTCGGCGCGTTCCTCGTGCTCGAGACCGCCGTGATCGGGGTGTTCGCCGCCACCGACCTGCTGCTGTTCGTGGTGTTCTTCGAGTTCACCCTCGTCCCGATGTACCTGATCATCGGCATCTGGGGTGGGGCGCTCCGCCGGTACGCGGCGGTCAAGTTCTTCCTCTACACCACCTTCGGTGGCCTGCTGATGCTGGTGGCCATCCTCTACCTCTACGGCCAGGCCGGGTCGTTCGCGTACGCCGACGTGCTCGGGCTGCAGCTCGGCATCACCGAGCAACGGTGGTTGTTCGGGGCGTTCCTGCTCGCCTTCGCCATCAAGGTGCCGATCTGGCCGGTGCACACCTGGCTGCCGGCCGCCCACACCGAAGCGCCGACCGGTGGGTCGGTCTTCCTGGCCGCTGTGCTGCTGAAGATGGGCACGTTCGGGCTGCTGCGCTACTGCCTGCCGCTGTTCCCGGACGCGACGGCGGAGTTCGCCCCGTGGCTGCTCGGGCTGTCGGTCGTCGGGATCCTGTACGGCGCGATCGTGGCCCTGATGCAGTCCGACATCAAGAAGCTCATCGCCTACTCGTCGGTGAGCCACATGGGCTTCGTCGTGCTCGGCACGTTCGCGTTGAACGCGACCGCGACGTCGGCGTCGGTCGTGCAGATGGTCAACCACGGGTTGTCGACCGGCGCGCTGTTCCTGCTGATCGGCTTCCTCTACGAGCGTCGCCACACGCGGCGGATCGCGGACTTCGGTGGGCTCGCCAAGCAGGTCCCGATCATGGCGGGCCTGTGGCTGGTGGTGTCGATGTCGTCGCTCGCCCTCCCGGGTCTGAACGGCTTCGTCGGCGAGTTCCCCATCCTGCTCGGCACGTTCCAGACCTCGAGGTGGGCCGCGGTGCTCGCCGCCTTCGGTGCGGTGCTCGCCGCGCTCTACCTGCTGTGGGCCTACCAGCGCATGTTCCACGGCCCGCTCGAGGGTGCCGACAACCTCGGCACCGTCGACCTGAAGGCCCGCGAGATCGGCGTGCTCGCCCCCATCGTCGTGCTGATCGTCGCGATCGGCCTCTACCCCAAGCCCCTGTTCGACCTGGTCCAGCCGTCGGTCGACCGCGTCCTCACCGAGGCCGCGGCCACCGCTGAGCTCGATCCGGGCCTCGAACCCATCGGGGCAACAGTGGAGGACCAGCCGTGATCCTCGCCCAGAGCACCGACGTGGCCCAGGTGCCCATCCCCGACATCGCGTGGTCGGCGTTCGCGCCCGAGCTGCTGCCGACCGCAGCGGCGCTCCTGCTGCTGCTGGTGGCCATCGCCGGCCACCGCCGCCAGGCGCTCATCGGGATCCCGACCGCGCTGCTCGGTGTCGTGCTCGGCGCCGCGCTGATCGCCCGTGGGGTCGTGATCCCCGGTGCTGTCGCGATCGGCTTCGCCGCCGCCGTCCCCGCCGCCATCGCCGTGGTGCCGCGCAAGCCCACCCTCATCGGCGCGTGGGTCGCGGCGGCGTCGCTGGTCGGCGCGCTCATCCTCACCGTGTGGCAGTTCGTGGAGATGACCGCACCGGGCGCGGCCACCATGGCGCCCCAGGTGGCGCTCCAGGGGTCGCTCGCCAACGACGGGATCGCGTTCTTCACCCGGCTGACGGTCTACCTGACCGCGCTGCTGGTCATCCCGCTCGGGCAGGGCTACCTCACCGACCGGGCCATCAACCGGGCCGAGGTCCAGCCGCTGCTGCTGCTGTCGGTGGTCGGCATGGTCGCGCTCGGGGCCGCCAACGACCTGATCACCCTGTTCGTGGCGCTCGAGCTGCTGTCGTTCGCGCTCTACATCCTCTGCGGTCTGGCTCGGCGCGACCGGCGCTCGCAGGAGGCGTCGCTCAAGTACTTCATCACCGGCTCGGTCGCGTCAGCGATCCTGCTCTACGGGATGGCCCTGCTGTACACCGCGACCGGGTCGGTGGACCTGCCGACCATCGGCCGCACACTCGGGCTGGTGACCACCCAGCCGGTCATCGCCGCCCTCGGCCTGGTCCTCGTCACCGTTGGGGTCGGGTTCAAGGTGGCGCTCGCCCCGTTCCACCTCTGGACCCCGGACGTCTACCAGGGCGCTCCGACCAACGTCACCGCCTTCATGGCGGCCGCCACCAAGGCCGCGGGGTTCGCCGCGATCCTCCGGCTGTACCTCGTCGCCTTCCCGTCGCTCCAGGCCCTGTGGGTCCCGTCGTTGTCGGTGCTCGCGGCGATCACCATGCTCTACGGGGCCTACGTCGCCGTCGTCCAGCACGACATCAAGCGCATGCTGGCCTACTCCTCGATCACGCACGCCGGTTACACCACCATCGGGGTGGTCGCGCTGTCGGACGCGGGCCTGTCGGCGACGCTCTGGTACCTGATGACCTACGCCGTGGCGACCGTCGGCGCCTTCGGGTGCGTCATCGCCCTGGAACGCCGGCGCCGAGGCGAGGTCACGCTCGTCGACCTCCGGGGTCTTGGCCGGACCTCGCCGGCGCTCGCCGGCATCCTGGCCATCTGTCTGCTGTCCCTGGCGGGCGTCCCGGCCACCGCCGGGTTCGTCGGCAAGGTCGCGATCTTCGAGGCGGGTGTGAGCGCCGGCCTGACCTGGTTGGTCGTCGTCGGCGTCATCAGTTCGGTCATCGCGGCGTTCTTCTACCTGCGGATCGCCGGGACGATGTTCCTCGAGTCCACCCCCGTCGACCAGCCCATGCCGATCGTGACCCCCGGCGTCGCGACGGGCATCGCGGTCTCCGCCGCTCTGGTGGTCTACCTCGGCGTCCAGCCGCAGGTCGTCCTGCAGCTGGCCGACTCCGCCGCCGCGTTGGTGCGCTGAGGTGGCGGCAGGACGGCCCGAACCGCGCGCGGCCAGGTTGGCCATCCCCGATCCGGTCCTCGAACAGCTCGAGGGCCACGGGCTGCCGGTTGCCGACACCCTCGAGCGCGTCGAGGGCAAGCTGCACGAGCAGGCACGGTCGAGCCACGCGTTCGTGGACGAGGCGGCCCGCTACCTGATCGAAGCCGGCGGGAAGCGGTTCCGACCGCTGATGGTCGCGCTCGCCGGCCACCTCGGCCCCGACGGGACCGCCGCGGGTGAGGACCGCCAGCGCGCCGAGCTCGTCGACGCCGGCGTGATCGTCGAGCTCGTGCACCTCGCCACCCTCTACCACGACGACGTTATCGACGAGGCCACGGCCCGACGCGGGGCGCCGTCCGCCAACAGCCGGTGGGACAACACCGTCGCGATCCTGACGGGGGACTACCTGTTCGCGTGCGCGTCGGCGCTGTCGGCCGATCTCGGCGTCGAGGTCACGCGCATCATGGCGTCGACGCTCGCTGAGCTCTGCGAGGGCCAGATCCGTGAGGTCCAGGGCTCGATGAGCGCCCTCCTGCCGGACGTGCCGACCCTCGACCCGACCCTCGAGCACTACCTCGAGGTGATCTCGGGCAAGACCGCATCTTTGATCGCGACCTCGTGCCGGTACGGCGCGTTGTTGTCCGGCGTCGACCGCGATGGTGTCGAAGCCGCGGCCCGCTACGGGTGGAACGTCGGGGTGGCGTTCCAGCTCTCCGACGACATCCTCGACATCGCCTCCGACCACGAGACGTCCGGCAAGACGCCCGGCACCGACCTGCGTGAGGGTGTCCGCACCCTGCCGGTGCTCTACGCCCTCAAGGACGACCCGGGTGGGGAGCTCGAGGGGCTGCTCGCCGGGGGAGCGCCGGACGACGCCGATGTCGCGCGCGCCCTCGAGCTGCTGCGGTCCTGCGACGCGCTCGATCGGGCTCGGACGACGGCCGGCGAGTACGTCACCGCTGCGGTCTCCGAGCTCGAGCGCTTCGGTGACCGACCGATCGTGTCGGCGCTGACCCGGCTGGCGGAGTACGCGCTCGACCGCGCCGGGTGAGGCGTCGGCCCGTGGTGATCGCGGTCGTGGTGGGCACGCTCCTGCTGGCGCTCGAGCTCGCCGCCGTCCCGATCGCGACGCGGGTGATCGGCGCCGTGGCAGCCCGCTGCGTCGTCTCCGAGCACCTCGAGCTGACCGCGGTCGACCGCCCCGTCCTCCCGCGGCTCCTCACCGGTCGCGCCCGCGGCGTGGAGCTACGGGCCGAGGGGGTGCAGGCCGGCGAGCTCCGCATCGCCGAGGCGCACCTCGACCTGCCGGAAGCGCTGCTGCCGTGGGCGATCGGTGACCCGGACCCGGTGCCTGCGGTCCTGACGTTGCGCGTGACCGAGCGCGACGTGCAGCGGGCGCTGCGTGCTGCGCTACCGCTCCGGCTGCCGGTCGAGGTGACCCTGGACCCGGACGTCGCCACCGTCGGCGCGGCCGGTGTCTCCCTCGAGGTCGAGCTCGCCCTGGAGGTCGCCGCGGACGGCACCGTCACGGTCCGGCCGGGCGGTGGTGCGGGGTTCCTCGACCGGCTCGGTCTGGCGACGAGCTTCCCGCCGTCGGACGACGTGCACGTCACGGCCATCGACATCGGCGACGGGGAGCTCAGCGGCGTGCTGGAGCTCGCCGTCGTCCCTGGCCTCGGAGACGGCGAGGGCTGTGCGGAGCCGCTCGCCTCCGGTGCCTCGCCCACCGGGTGAACCCCGCGGCGTGCGCCCGACCCTCGCCGTTGGGGCGGTGTCCACCCGGTTGGTAGCATCCCGACCGCGCGGCCCCGTCACGGGCCGTGACGCACCCCCACCCTCGCGCGCACCGTTCCTCACGGCGTGCGCGCACGGTTCGGGGGAGTTGATGCCTCGACGTGCACGACTGATCACGGCGGATCCCGCAGCCCTTCTGCGGCGGGATCGCGACGGCGGCGGACCGCCGGGGAGGGCCCGGGTGAGCTTCTTCGAGCAGTACGGGACGTTCGCGATCCTCGTGGTCGTGGGCGCGGCCCTGTACGCCGTGATCATGCTGGTCAGCCGACTGATGCGCCCATCGGTCCCCTCGCCGCTGAAGCTGACCACCTACGAGTGCGGGGTCCCGGCCGTGGGCACCGGCTGGACCCAGATGAACATCCGGTACTACGTCTTCGCCTTCCTGTTCGTCATCTTCGACGTCGAGGTGATCTTCCTGTTCCCGTGGGCGGTCATCGTCGGCACGCTCGACGGCACCACCACGCCCTCGGCGACCTACGCTCTGGTCGCCATGTTCCTGTTCATCGGGACGCTGCTCGAGGGGTTGGCCTACGCCTGGAAGAAGGGGGTCCTCAAGTGGGACTAGTCGAACAGGTCGAGCTACCGCAGCCGATCAAGTACGTCTTCAACTGGGGACGCAAGTACTCGCTGTGGTGCTTCAACTTCGGGCTCGCGTGCTGCGCCATCGAGTTCATCGCTGCATCGACGTCACGCCACGACTTCATCCGCCACGGCGTCATCCCGTTCGCGCACGGGCCGCGTCAAGCTGACCTCCTGGTGGTCTCCGGCACCCTGACCGACAAGATGGCGCCGGCGGTCCGGCGCCTCTACGAGGAGATGCCCGAACCGAAGTACGTCATCTCGTTCGGCTCCTGCGCCAACTGCGGCGGCCCGTACTGGGACAGCTACTCGGTCACCAAGGGCGTCG
>NZ_JBBEBZ010000040.1:0-1182 GCF_040882075.1 Nitriliruptor sp. | reverse complement strand
CTGCGGGGACCGTTCGACGGGGAGCGTGCGGATGGTGGAGACGGGGTCGTTGCCGGCGGCGTTGGCGGCGTTGGATCGGTGGCCGGGCGGGTCGGCGTCGAGGTCGGTCGGGGAAGCGCCGCTGCCAGAGGATGGTGAGCCTCCGCGGTTCGATGCGGGCAGCGGGCTCGCTGGGCAGGAGCTGTCCTGGCTCGCGCTGTTGGAGCGGGCACGGGCCCTCGGCCCGGACGAGGCGTTGACGGGTCTGGATGATGACGCGTTGGTGGCCGAGCTGGGGGCGCAGGCCTCGCGGGTGGCTGCGGCGACGTGCCGGTACCTGCAGCTGGTCGCCGAGCTGGTGGTGCGTGGGGTGTGGGCCGATCACGGGGCCAGGACCCCGGCGCAGTGGTTGTCGTTCGAGGCGGGGGTGGGGGCGTCGACGGCGGCTGATCACGTCCGGGTGGGGCTTCGGTTGCGGGAGCTACACCTGGTGCGGGGTGCGTTCGAGGCGGGGACGGTCTCGTACACCAAGGTGCGGGCGATCACCCGGGTCGCGGTCCCGCAGGTCGAACAGTTGCTGTTGGACTGGTGCCGGTCGGCGACGGGGGCGGAGGTCGAACGGATCGTGCGAGCGTTCCGTCGGAGCTGTTCGGGCGAGATGGCGGTCCCTGACGTGCGTCGGGGGGTGCGGTCGCGGTCCAACGGGGATGGGACCACCACGGTGTCGATCACCCTGCTGGACGAGGAAGCCGCCGAACTCCTCGCCGGCGCACGACGTCTGGTCGACCTCGACCACGACGCCGACCTCACCGCGGTCCAGGCCGGAGCTTCTTCCGCGGAAGAACCGCTGGGGACCTCCGGAGCTTCTTCCGCGGAAGAAGGCGTGGAAGCCGCCGGACCGGATCGGACGGCGGCGTTGCTGGCGATGGCCGACGCCGGTCACGGCATCGAGATCCACAGCCCGACACCGGCTGATTCTTCCGCGGAAGACGGTGACGGGCCGCTCGGGCACCACCAGCGCACGGGCGGGGCACGGCTCGCGGACGCGGTCGTGCACGCGGTCGCAGCCGCGGTGGCCGCTGGCGGCACGGACACCACCGGGCTGGATCGCCACACCCTGGTGCTCCACACCCCCGCGACCGCCCTCACCGACGACGCGGGCGACGGGCGCGACGCGGACGACGCGGGCGACGCGGGCGATGC
>NZ_JBBEBZ010000039.1:1341-6623 GCF_040882075.1 Nitriliruptor sp. | reverse complement strand
GCCTTGATGTCGTCCTCGCAGGGCTCCTCGCCGCAGTGCAGCGCGTCCGCGAACCCGGTGGACACCTGCGCCGCGAACGTGTCCCAGTCGTCGACCGACGCGCGGTTGTCCGCGAGGAAGCGCTCGGCCCGCGCCAGGAGCTGGTCGTGGTAGGCGTCGAGCCGATCCGACGCCGAGGCGACGAAGTCCTCGAAGGAGAGGGTGTCCTTGACCGCACGACCCTTGTCGTCGACCTCGCCGATCCTCTGGGCCACGAGCACCTGGCCCGCTTCGAGGTCGCGCGGGCCGAGCTCGACGCGCAGCGGCACGCCCTTCAGCTCCCAGTCGTTGAACTTGAAGCCCGGCGATGCGTCGCGGTCGTCGACGTGGGCCCGGACACCGGCCGCCTTCAGCTGATCGGCCAGCTCGTGAGCCTTGGCGCGAGGTGCGTCACCCTGCTCACCGCGTCCGATCGGCACGATCACGATCTGGATCGGCGCCAGCCGCGGCGGCAGGACCAGCCCCTGGTCGTCACCGTGGGCGAGGATGACCGCCCCGATCATGCGGGTCGACATGCCCCACGAGGTGGTGTGGCACAGCTGCAGCTCGTTGTTCTCGTCCTGGTAGGTCATGTCGAACGCGCGGGCGAAGTTCGTCCCGAGGTAGTGCGAGGTCCCCGACTGCAGCGCCTTGCCGTCGCGCATCATCCCCTCGATGGAGTAGGTGCGCACGGCGCCGGCGAACCGCTCCCCCGGCGTCTTCTCGCCCTTGACCATGGGGATGGCGGCGACGTTGCGGGCGAACTCCGCGTACACGTCGAACATCCGGAGGGTCTCCTCCATCGCTTGCGGCTCGGTCGCGTGGGCGGTGTGGCCCTCCTGCCACAGGAACTCGGTGGTGCGCAGGAAGATGCGCGGCCGCAGCTCCCAGCGGACCACGTTCGCCCACTGGTTGATCAAGAGGGGTAGGTCGCGGTAGCTCGAGATCCACTTGGCGTACATCTCGCCGATGATGGTCTCGGAGGTCGGCCGCACGACCAGCGGCTCCTCGAGCTCCTTGCCGCCCGCGTGGGTGACGACCGCGAGCTCGGGCGAGAACCCCTCGACGTGCTCGGCCTCGCGCTCGAGGTAGGACATCGGGATGAACAGCGGGAACGAGGCGTTGACGTGCCCGGTGTCCTTGAACCGTCGGTCGAGCTGCGACTGGATCAGCTCCCACACCCCGAACCCGTACGGGCGGATCACCATGGTGCCCTTGACGGGACCGCGGTCGGCGAGCTCGGCCTTGAAGACGAGCTCGTTGTACCAAGCGGACACGTCCTCGCTGAGAGGGGTGACGCCGAGATCGGGCTTCTTCGCCATCGGGGGCCTCACGAGGCAGGGGCGGGTGACGGGCTCGCGAGGCTAGCTCGGGTGGCCACCTGCCCCCGCCGGTGGGCCCGCCGCCGAGCGCTAGCGTCGGCGCCCCCTCGAACGGAGCCGACGTGGCGCAGCAGGCGGGTGCGCCGACGCACCGTCTCCGCACGGTGTCGGCTGCCACGATCCTCGGCGCCCTCGGGGTGGCCAGCCTGCCGCTGTTCCTGGCCTACCCCGGCGAGCTGCCCGTCTACGTGCTGGCCCTCGCGGCACCGATCGCCGTCGCGTTGGCCGGAGAGGCGATGGGCCTGACGTGGCTGCGGGCCGCCGGCCTCATCACGGCCGCCGCGGGGGTCGCCGCACCGGTCGTCGGCCTCGGCCTGTTCCTCGTGGTCCTGGCCGTGCTCGGGCCGCTCGCCGTCGTGCTCGCGGTGGGTCCGGCGATCCGGGCGATCGACGCCACGGCCGGCACCGCGTTCCTGAGCGCCTGCGCCATCGTCATGGTCGGCGGGTTCGCCGGCGCGGCGTTCTCGCCGCCGATCGTGGTCGGTGTCACGGTCCTGGTGCTCGTGGGTGGCACCGCGACCACGTTGGCTCGGCTCGGCGACCACCGGGACGGCACGGTCGACGTCGACGAGGTCTGAACCCTCCGGCGGCGAGCGTCAGCGGCGCGAGGCCACCAACCGTCGCACGCCCTCGACGAGCACCTCCTCACGCTTGCACGCGGCGAGCCGAACGAGCGAGCGCACCGGCTCCGGCGTCGCGCTGAACGCCGCCAGCGGGACCACGGCGACACCGTGGGCCGCCGGCGCCGTGCGGGCGTAGGCCTCCCCGTCGTCGTACCCGAGCGAGGCGATGTCGACGGTGAGGAAGTAGGTACCGGCCGAGGGCGTCACCGCGACGTCGGCCGCGCGGAGGTGGTCGAGGAGCAGGTGGTGGCGCCGAGCGTTGCGCTCGGTGACCTCCGCGTAGGTGTCGTCGTCGGAGCCGAGCGCCGTGACCACGGCGTGCTGCAGCGGGGTGCCGCCGGCGAAGGAGAGGAACTGCTTGACGGCCCGGACCGCCGTGGTCAGCGGCGGCGGAGCGATCGCCCACCCGATCTTCCACCCGGTCACCGAGAAGGTCTTGCCCGCCGACGAGACCGTGATGGTCCGCTCGGCCATCCCCGGGCGGGTCGCGAGCGGGACGTGGTGGGCCACCGCGCCCTCGTCCCGCGGGTGCGGGTGGACGACGAGGTGCTCGTAGACCTCGTCGGTCACGGCGACGACGTCGTGACGCACGCACGTCGCCGCGATCGCGTCGAGCTCGTCGACCGACAGCACCAACCCCGTGGGGTTGTGGGGGCTGTTGAGCACCAGCAGCCGCGTGCGCGGCGAGAACGCGGCCGCGAGCCGGTCGAGGTCCAGGTGCCACCCTCGCTGCGGGGTCGGCGGGTCGATCGGGACCCGAACCGGCACGGCCCCGGCGACCGCGATGATCGCCGGGTAGCTGTCGTAGGCCGGGTCGAGGACGATCACCTCGTCGCCGGGGTCACAGAGCGCCAGGATCGCCGCCGTCACCGCCTCGGTCGCACCGAAGGTGATGGTGACCTCGGTCTCCGGGTCGACGTGGTGCCCGTGGAAGCGACGTTGATGATCGGCGACGGCGCGGCGGAGGGCGGGGATGCCGGGGCCCGGCGCGTACTGGTGGTGGCCGGCGTCGAGCGCCGCGTGGGCAGCGGCGACGACGTGAGGTGGGGGCGCGTCGTCGGGGAACCCCTGACCGAGGTTGGCCGCACCGTGGGTCGCTGCAGCGGCGGAGACCTCGCTGAAGATGGAGGTCCGCAGCCCCTGCAACCTCACCGCCAACGGCACACTCACGGCCGACCCCCGCGGTCGGCCTCGGCCGGTCCGGTGTCCGCCCCGAGCCTGGCGGGGAGGGAGACCGTGAACCGGGCGCCCTCGCCGCGCCGGCTGTCGACGCGCACGCTGCCGCCCGCGAGCTCGACGTACCGCCGGACGATCGCCAGCCCCACCCCCGTCCCCCGAGCGGTCGCTGCGTCGTGCTCGGCTTGACGGAACAGCTCGAAGATGCGCTCGTGGTCCTCGGGGTCGATCCCGCTGCCCTCGTCCTCGACCTCGACGGTCAGCCACCCGTCCTCCACCTGCCCCGTCAACCGGACCGTGCTCCCGGCCGGGCTGAACTTCGCCGCGTTGGACAACAGGTTGCTCAGCACGTGCCGCAGCAGCCCCTGGTCGACCTCGACGATGACGTCGGGTGCCTCCCTGACGACCTGGTGATCGGTGAGCAACCGTCCGACGTTGGTGACGACGCGCTCGAACTCGGTCCGCAACCGCAGCGGTCCGGGCGCGAGGTGGACCCGACCCGCCTGGAGCTGGGTGAAGTCGAGCAACCGCTCGACGATGTCGCGCATGTCGCTGGCGTGACGCCAGATCAGCTGCTGGATCTCCTCGGTCTCGTCCTCGTCGAGCACCCCGGGACCGCCGGCGAGCAGCTGACTCGCGCCGAGGATGGCCGAGAGCGGGGTGCGGATCTCGTGCGCCGCGACGTTGAGGAACTCGTCCTTGACCTCGTTGGCGCTCCGGAGCTCCGCCGCCGCCTCCTGCTCGCGTCGCAGCGCCTCCTCGAGCGCCTCCTGTGCGAGCTGGCGGTGGGTGACGTCCTGGAGGATGGCCGCGTACCCGTAGGGGGTGCCGTCGTCGCGCCGCAACGTGGTGACCGTGAGCTGGCCGTAGTACCGGCTGCCATCGGGGCGCAGGTACCACCCTTCCGACTCGCCGCGCCCCGTGGTCGTCGCTTCGGCCAGCGGGTCGTCGACCGACCGAGTTGGGTCGGCCAGGGAGGTGATCCGGTGGCCGATGATGTTGCCCGCCTCGCACCCGGTGACACGGCGTGCACCGGCGTTCCAGGTCCGTACGGCACCGAGGACGTCGAGCAGCACGATGGCGTAGTCCTGGACGCCCTCCACCACCAGACGGAGGCGCTCCTCGCTCATGCGGGCGTCCCGTTCGGCGTCCTCGAGCTCGCGACGCCGAGCCTCGAGCGACACCGCCATCGCGTTGAACCCGCGGGCGAGGTCGGCGACCTCACCGGTCCCCGACTCATCGACGCGGGCGCCGAGCTCTCCCTCACGCAGACGCCCGACCGCGGAGGCGAGCGGTCCGAGCGGGCGGAGCAGCCGCTGCGCGGTCGCGAGGACGGCGGCCACGATGGCGATGACGACCACGAGCAGGACCCCGGCGGGACCCCGCAGCCCCGTCGCCTCCTCGAGCAGCGCGGACTCGAGCTGCTCCACCACGACGAACCCATCGAGGGTCCGCAGGGGGGCCGCGGCGACCAGCGTCGGACCCTCGGGACCCACCACCCGAGCCACGGGACGTTCGGCCGGCAGATCGGCGAGTGGGTGGCGGTACTCGGCCTCGACCCGCGCCGGGTCACGGTCAGCGAGGGTCGTGCCATCCGTCGCGACCAACGAGGCTCGCACCCCGTCGCCGCGCGGACGGGCGACCTCGTCGGCCACCCGGCTCAGGTCGGCTCGAGCGATCAGCACCCCGTCCGCCGTCCCCGGGGGTGACTCGACCGGGACGCTGAGTTCGAGCACGTGACGCGGTCCGCTGCGGTCCACACGGGCGCGTGGGCCCGACGCGAGCAGGAGCAGGTCCACCTCCGATCTCGGTGCGACCTCCTCGACGGTGAGCAGCTCACCTGCCGCAGCAGCGGCCACGGGCGCGCCGTCGAGGTCGAGGACCCACAGCTCCTCGAGCTCCTCGGTGACACGCAACGCGACCTGCAGCTCGATGCTGGCCGCGTCCGCGTCGAGCGCGGTCAGCTGCTCGCGTGTGGACAGCAGGGTCAGCTGGTCGAGCAGTGCACCGATCCGTCCATCGACCACCCCGGCGGCACGATCGGCCGCTGCGAGGTCGATCGTCTCGGCGCTCTCGACGATGG
>NZ_JBBEBZ010000039.1:0-1241 GCF_040882075.1 Nitriliruptor sp. | reverse complement strand
AGGAGCCGTGCCACCTGCACGGCGACCTGCCGGCGCACGCTGCCACCGTCGGGTTCGAGGACCGCGACCGCGAACCCGATCCGTCCGTTGTTGGCGATCACCGGCAGGCTCGTCGCGGCGAACGCCGTCTCGAGCTCAGCGAGCGAGGCCACCACGGTGTTCGACGCACCGAGCAGGACCGCGTCGACCTCGGCCGCCACCAACGTCGCGACCGCTTCCCCGATCCCGCCGGGATCGGAGAAGAACGCCTCGACCACCTCGGTCCCCCGCTCCCCGGCCGCCACGCGGAGGCGGCGGCGGGGTCCGATCACCGCCGGGTCATCGGCGGGGATGAGGTGGCCGATCCGGTCGAGGTCGCCACCGGTGACCTGCGCGGCGAGCTCGAGGGTGCGGTCAGCGGGTGTAGCGAACGTGACGCCCGTGATGTTCCCCTCCGGAGCATCGCGATCGGCCACGAGGCCGGACGCGACGGGGTCGTTCACGACGCTCACGGTGGGCACATCGGGGTACCGCTCGGTCGCCAGCTGCGCGTACGGCGTCGAGTAGGCCACGATCACGGCCGGTTCACGATCGAGTTCGTCGAACGCCGCCGTGACCGCAGCCTCGTCGGGGTAGGTCGCCCTCGGTCCGGCCGGCTCCAGGATCAGATCGCGACCGGGGACCAGCCGTTGCGCCCGGAGCTCGTCGACGAACGGATCGTCGGCGGGGTCGGGGACCGACCGGAGGACGAGCACCAGCGGGGGCTGCGCGGCTGCAGGGTCCGGTCCGATCGGTGCGCAGCCGAAGAGAGCGGCCAGCGCGACCACCGCCGCCACCCCCCGAGCCCCGATATCGCGCACCGTCCGCCCCTCGACGGACAGGACTCTAGTCAGTGGGCTCGACCTTCTCCTCAGGGACCTCGAACTCCTACTCGGAGACCTCGACCCCCTACTCGGAGACCTCGACCCCGCCCCAGAACGCCAGGTGGCCGCGGATGTGGGCGGCCTTCTCCTTCGGATCGAGGTAGGTCCAGGCCGCCGCCGAGTTGACCTTGCCGTCGACCACGACGTCGTCGTAGGTCGCCGTCCCCTTCCAGGGGCACACCGACGTCCGTTCCGATCCCCGCAGCAGGGTCTGGTCGACGCTCTCCGGCGGGAAGTAGTGGTTGCCCTCGACCCTGACCGTCGACGACGACTCGGCGATCACGGCCCCGTTCCACGACGCTCGCACCACCGGCCCCCTCCCTCGGTGGAGAAGGTACG
>NZ_JBBEBZ010000038.1:0-1200 GCF_040882075.1 Nitriliruptor sp. | reverse complement strand
GGCCGACCTTGTGTCCCGACACCGTCAGGCCACGCGCGCTGAGCGCCGCCATCAACCCGGTGGCCACGGTGGTCTTGCCGACTCCTGACCGGGTCCCGGCGACGACGATGCGGGGAAAGGAGCTCATGCGGCGTCCTCCCACGCGGGGGTGAGCGCCAGAACGAGCTGCGCCGCGTCGGCGGCGGGAAGCTGCGCGGTCGCGGCCTCCGTAAGCCGTCGACCGCGACCTGGCGCACCGGGCCAGGTCGCCGGCACCGGGTCGGCGGTGTGCGCGCCCGTGGTCGGGTCGCAGCCATGGTCGGGTGCGACCAGCACGGCCGCGCCGGCGTGCGCGGCGGCGGCCAGCACAGGTCCGGCGACAGCGGTATCGAACCGTTCGATCGCGTCGATCTTGGCGCGGCGCTCACGCGCGTGGGCCGCCTCGTCGGGTCCGGCGTCGTGGACCAGCACGGTCGGGTACCTCCCGCTGGCGATCGCCTCCATCGCCGCGTCGAAACTGTCGAGGATCGCCGCGCCGATCAGGCGTGCGATCCCGCGTACGGCGCTCGACCCGGGCAGGACGGCCAGGTCCGGGCGAGCCGGCAGCGTGGGCCGCGCGGCCAGGCCCCAGACATGCAGGGACACTTCCAGGGCCCGCGCGACCGGCGTGATCCGCTCCCACCATGAGTCGGGCAGCACACGGTCGTGTCCGGTGGCCGCATCGCCCCAGGCCGCAGGACCCACCAACAGGTGGCGATGACCGGGAAGGTCGTACACCTGCACGCCGTCGGCCTGCTCGCGAAGGACGGTGGCGTGCGTGCGCAGCGCGGCTGTCAGCCGGGCCGGGGAGACGTGGCCGGCGGTGAGGTCCAGCCGCCAGGCCGCGCAGTCCGGGGCCACCTCGACGTCGAGGGCGGCGGCCTCCAGCCACCCTCGTCCGGGGGGCTCAGCGGTGGCGACGCCGACGAGCCGTGCCACCCCGACCTCGGTTCCGGGATGCCAGCCGTCCGGAATCGTGGCGAGTCGCCCGACGCCCTGCTCGGCGCACAGGCCGTCGAGGTGAGGGGTGCGGGCCCGTTGCAGGCTGGTGGCCACGCCTTGTTCGGCGGCGCCGTCGGGGATCAGCACCACCAGCGGGCGGGGGGCCGGGCTCAGGGTGGGGTCGCTCACCACTCGATGCCTTTCTGTCCGCGCCAGCCGGCGTCGAAGGGGTGCTTGACC
>NZ_JBBEBZ010000037.1:0-6787 GCF_040882075.1 Nitriliruptor sp. | reverse complement strand
ACTTCGACCGGTTCATCGACATGGAGGTGGTGTTCTCCGAGGAGGTCAACCCCCGCATCGAGGACCGGATCACCTGCGAGGTGGTGCTGCACGCCAAGGGCAAGTACCTGCGTGCGTCCGCGTCCGGTCCCGACCACATGACCGCGATCGACCGGGCGGAGGCCAAGCTCGTCCGCCAGGTCCGCAAGCTCAAGACCAAGTTGGTGAACAAGCCCCGTCAGGCTGCTGCTGCCGCGCACCCCGGGAACCGCGAACCGGTGCCGGTCGGCGTCGTCGACGACGACGAGTACTGAACCGACCTCGGGGGTGGGGCCCGTTCGCGCCCGCCCCCTGGGCCGACCAGCCGACGTCCCCGGCACGAGGGTGCCAGGGAAGCCGTCCGATGAGCCCCCACGGGGGCTAGACTCGAACGAGGCGCGCCCGGCCTCCCGGTGGCGCGCGAGGGGAGCGCACCCGTGGCCGACGTCGATCCGATCCGCACGCTCATCGCTGACGATCACGAGCTGTTCCGTCGAGGCTTGCGGATGGTGCTCGACGACGAGGTGGACATCGACGTCATCGGCGAGGCCGGGGACGGCGAGGCAGCGGTCGCGATGGCTCGCGAGCACGCGCCCGACGTCGTCGTCATGGACGTCCGGATGCCGGTGCGTTCCGGCATCGAGGCGGCGCGCTCCATCAAGGAGGAGCTGCCGGGGACCAAGATCCTCGTGCTCACGATCTCCGACGAGGAGGATGACCTCTACGAGGCCATCAAGGCCGGGGCGAACGGCTACCTGCTCAAGGAGATCTCGATCGACGAGATCGGCCACGCCGTCCGGTCGGTCAACGGCGGCCAGTCGCTGATCTCGCCCTCGATGGCCTCCAAGCTGCTCGACGAGTTCGCGGCGATGATCAAGAAGGACGAGGAGAAGGAGCAGGTCCCAGCTCCCCGCCTCACCCCGCGCGAGATGGAGGTCCTCCAGCACGTCGCGCAGGGCATGAACAACCGCGAGATCGCCCGGACGCTGTTCATCTCCGAGAACACCGTCAAGAACCACGTGCGCAACATCCTCGAGAAGCTGCACCTCCACTCGCGGATGGAGGCGGTCGTCTACGCCGTGCGCGAGAAGCTGCTCGAGATCACCTGAGCCGGCCGGTCGGCGGTGCTCGGCCTGCGGCTCGGACCGCGCGCTGAGCCTTCATCGTCCGATCCGACGTGCGTCGAGGTGAGCGGACCCGACCCAGGGTTCGGTGCCGCCCGTGGCCGGTCGGCTCCGCTGTCGTACCATCGCTCTCGGTGCCCGCCGCCCCGCGTGCGGTGCACCGCCACCCTCCCGTCCGGCGTGTCGTTCGCCGTGGCCGGGTCCAGGCGGCGGTCCCCGGACCGCCGGATCGAACGAAGAGAAGCTCCATGGCAGTCCTCGACAAGGTCCTGCGCGCCGGCGAGGGACGCAAGGCCAAGCAGGTCGGCAAGATCGTCGACCAGGTCAGCGCCCTCAGCCCGGAGATGGAAGCCCTCTCCGACGCCGAGCTGCGTGCCAAGACCGACGAGTTCCGGCAGCGGCTCGAGGACGGTGCCGACCTCGACGATCTCACGGTCGAGGCGTTCGCGGTGGTCCGTGAGGCGGCCTGGCGGGTGCTCAAGGAGCGCCCGTACGACGTCCAGGTCTTCGGTGGCCTCGCGCTCCACGGGGGCAACATCGCCGAGATGAAGACCGGTGAGGGCAAGACCCTGACCTCGACGATGCCGGTCTACCTGGGCGCCCTGTCGGGCGAGGGTGTCCACATCGTCACGACCAACCCCTACCTCGCCAAGCGTGACGCGGAGTGGATGGGTCGCGTCCACCGCTTCCTCGGCCTGACCGTCGACGTGGTCTTCTCGGGGCAGACCAAGGATCAGAAGCGTGCGGCGTACGCCGCCGACATCACCTACGGCACCAACAACGAGTTCGGCTTCGATTACCTGCGCGACAACATGGCGATGACCAAGGCCGCCCAGGTCCAGCGCGGTCACCACTTCGCGCTGGTGGACGAGGTCGACTCGATCCTGGTCGACGAGGCCCGCACGCCGCTGATCATCTCCGGTCCGGCCGAGCAGTCCGCCGACCTGTACCAGGTGTTCGCCCGCCGCATCGCGCCGAACCTCACCCGTGGGGAGGAGGGCGACCGCCCGGGGGAGTCCACCGGTGACTTCGTGGTCGACGAGGCCAAGCGGACCGTCGCCGTCACCGAGGAGGGCGTGGCCAAGGTCGAGAAGCTGCTCGGCATCGACAACATGTACGAGTCGGTCAACACCCCGCTGATCCACCACCTCCAGAACTCGCTGAAGGCCCGCGAGCTGTTCAAGCGCGACCGCGAGTACATCGTGGTCGACGGCGAGGTCAAGATCGTCGACGAGAACACCGGCCGTGTCCTCGACGGTCGTCGCTACTCCGAGGGGCTGCACCAGTCGATCGAGGCCAAGGAGGGGGTGCAGATCAAGGACGAGAACCAGACCCTCGCCACGATCACCCTCCAGAACTACTACCGGACCTACGACAAGCTCGCCGGCATGACGGGTACCGCCAAGACCGAGGAGGTCGAGTTCCTCGAGATCTACGACCTCGGCGTCATCACCGTCCCGTCGAACCGGCCGCTGATCCGCAAGGACGAGGCCGACCTGATCTACAAGACCGAGTCCGCCAAGTTCGAGGCGGTCGCCGAGGAGATCGAGGAGCGGCACGAGAAGGGCCAGCCGCTGCTGATCGGCACCACCTCGGTCGAGAAGTCCGAGACCGTCTCCAAGCTCCTGACCAGGCGCGGGGTGGAGCACGAGGTCCTGAACGCCAAGAACCACGCGCGGGAGGCACACATCGTGGCCCAGGCCGGCCGCAAGGGCGCGGTCGTGGTGTCCACCAACATGGCCGGCCGCGGTACCGACATCATGCTCGGCGGCAACCCCGAGGAGATGGCCCGCGACGAGGTCAACCAGCTCCCCGAGGACACCTCGGAGCAGGAGCGGGAGCAGGCCTACGAGGCCGCGCTCGCGCGCTTCGACGACGCGTGCCGCGCCGAAGGTACCGAGGTCAAGGAGCTCGGTGGTCTGTACGTGATCGGCACCGAGCGCCACGATTCCCGCCGCATCGACAACCAGCTCCGCGGTCGCTCCGGTCGTCAGGGCGACCCCGGCGAGTCCCGGTTCTTCCTGTCGCTCGCCGACGACCTGATGCGCCTGTTCAACGCGTCGGCGGTCGAGCGGATCATGACGCGCCTGAAGATCCCCGAAGACGTGCCGATCGAGCACAAGTGGGTCACCAAGGCGGTGCAGAACGCGCAGGGTCAGGTCGAGAGCCTCAACTTCGACCGGCGCAAGAACGTCCTCAAGTACGACGACGTCATGAACGAGCAGCGCAAGGTCGTCTACGGCCAGCGGCAGAAGCTGCTCGCGGGTGAGTACGAGGCGGTCGAGGAGCTCGCCCAGAAGTACGTCGAGGACGCCATCGAGGAGCTCGTCGAGGAGCACTGTCCCGACGGCGTGTTCCCCGAGGACTGGGACCTCGACGGGCTCGCCACGCGTGTGGAGGCCGTCTACGACACCACCTTCGACTTCACCAGCATCGACCTCGACAAGATCGACCACAGCACGATGATCGACCTGCTCATCGACGACGTGCACGACGCCTACGACCGTCGTGAGGAGGAGGTCGGTGGCCCCGAGGTGATGCGCGAGATCGAGCGCCGCGTCATCCTCTCCGTCGTCGACCGCAAGTGGCGCGAGCACCTCTACGAGATGGACGCGCTGCGCGACGGCATCGGGCTACGAGCGGTGGGCCAGCGCGACCCGCTGACCGAGTACCAGCGCGAGGCCTTCGCGTCGTTCAGCGACATGATGGCGGGTCTGAAGGAGGAGGCGACGACCTACTTCTTCCGTCTGCCGGTCAAGCGCGAGGGTGAGGGCGGCGCCGTGGCCGCCGCGGGTCCCGGGGCTCCTGCCGCCGGCCGAGCGTCGGCAGCGGCGGGCGCAGCGGCGCCGACCGCAGGTGCGGCGCCGACCCCTGCCGCGGCCGGGACGACGCCGGTGGACGGGGCAGCGGCCGGGACGACGCCGGTGGACGGGGCAGCGGCCGGGGGGAACGCGGCTGGCGACGACGCGGCCGATGGCGAGCGGGGCCCGACCCGCGACGACGTCGCGGCGGCCATCCCCCTCGACGACGGCGGTGGGTCGGGGCTGACCTACCGGTCCGGCGCGACCAGCGGATCGGCCGACTACACCGTCGACGGCGGTCCGACGACGTCCACCGACGAGCGTGGCCGGACCGTCGAGCAGCGTGAGGACGGCTCCACCGTGCGCCGCATCGCAGCTGGCGGCACCTACACGGCCGAGACCAAGACGGGTCGGAACGAGCCCTGCCCGTGCGGGTCGGGCAAGAAGTTCAAGCGCTGCCACGGCGCCGAGTGACCTCGGGCTGATCGTCGCCCGCGGCCTCGTCGAAGGCATCGAACCCCCTCGCTCCGAGGGGGTTCGAGCGCGTACGGAGCGGCGCGAAACCGCTCTCGGGCGCGGTCAGCTCGGTGGCCCGCCACGCGCCGTGGTGGCGCTCGAGCCGGAGCGCGACGGCGGTGACGCGGCCGTGCAGTTCCACGAGGACGGTGGCTTCGAGAGCCCCGGACGGTGTCGGGGCGGACATCAGCACGCGACGGATCGTCGGCAGCTCCTGGGGCCGGGTGGCTCGCGAGCGCAGCTCGATGGCCAGACGGCGCAGCAGGGTCGGCGCGAGCACGGGCTCGAGCTGCACGAGCGCTCGACGTCCCGCCGCGACCTCGGCGCAAGCGCGCACCAGCGTGGCCGCGAGCGTGACCGGATCGGGCCCGGCTGACGGCCGTCGGGTGGTCGGACGGACGGCGGACCGCGACCCACCGCGGAGGCGATGGACGGGCAGCGGGATGACGGTGGCGCCCGGCCCATCGCTGCCGTCCGAGGCGTCCGGTCGAGGGTGGTCGGCGGATGGTTCCGGCTGCGGGTGGCTGATCACGGTGGTCTCCCCGTCGTGGCTGCGGGCGTGGCGTGCGACCCGGGTGGGCTCAGGTGCGGTCGTCCCGGTGGTGGCCGAGCAGCTCGAGGCCGTCGGCGGACGACCGCAACCACACCGGCCCATCGATCCGGTCCCCGGCCTCCGTGGTCGCGGTGACCTCGGCCACCACGACGCCGGTCGAGGTGACCGCCAGGCCGGCGACCGTCACGTCGCGGTACCCGGCAGCGGTCAGGGCGTCGACCGCCGCGTCCGGCGCTGCTGGGTCGTCGTTGACGCCGGTCTCGGGCGGGACGGGCGTCAGGTCGAGGGCGGTGGCCAGCCACCACGGCGTGCCTCCCGCGTGCACCGTGGACGGGGTCACCGTGAGCGGCACCGCGACACGGCGGAGCGTCGCCGCCCCGTAGACGTCGCCGTCACGCTCGAGGAGCACCACCGAGACCGTCGCGACCGCGAGTTGCGGATCGACGAGGTCGATGCGCTCGACCACGACGTGTTCGAGGTACGCGCCCCGTCGCACGTCGATACCGGGGGCGGGCAGATCCGGTCCGGCGTCGGACAGCCAGGCCCGGGTCACCGCGACCGCGAGCGCCTCGGCCACGCCGTACGCCACCCGCGAGGTCACGAGGTCCGTCGCGCCGTGCCCGTCCTGGCTCGCGCCGCTCGCCGGCTCGTCCAGCAGCGATCCCTGTGGCTCGACCACCGCCCGGTCGGTGTCCCCGTTCGCGCCATCGCCGCCGTCGTCGTCGGCGCGGTGCTCGTCATCGGCGCCGCCTGCGCTGGCCGCGGTGGGTCCGCCGCCGATCGCCGCGGGTGCGACCTGCGTCGGGGACGCCGACCCGCTGCGCACGAGCACCAGCACGACCACGAGCCAGGGAGCGACCGCGGCGACCAGCAGCCACCGGGTCCGTCGGGACGGCGTCGGCACGTCGGGTTCGTCGTCGAACCAGCGGATCGTCTCGTCGCTCACGCTTCGTCCTGTCGTCGGGTGACGCGCCGGCCCCGCGGGGGCGGTGACGGGGCCGGCCTCCGGACCCAGGGGCCGCGGAGCGGGGCGTCCCACGCAAGCTACATCGAGATGTAATCATATGCTACGAAAGAACGGGGAGGGGTGTGGACAGCCGGGGTGGGTCAGCCCTGCCCTAGGCTCTCGGTCCGACGGCGAGGAGCGTGGTGATGGGCGAGGTCGGCTCCCGCGATCCCGCCGCTCCGACGGGCGGACCGGTCCGCCAGGAGCTCACCGACGCCGAACGTCGCGAGCGCTTCGAAGCGGAGGTCCTGCCGCACCTCGACCGCCTCTACGGCGCGGCGATGCGTTACACCCGCGACCCGCACGACGCGGCCGACCTCGTACAGGAGTCGGTGGCGAAGGCCTACCGCTCCTTCCACCAGTACCGGCCTGGCACGAACCTCAGGGCCTGGCTGTACCGGGTGCTGCACACCACCTACCTGTCGATGTACCGCAAGCAGCAGCGGCGGCCACAGGAGGACCTCAAGGACCAGATCGACGACTTCTCGTTCTACGACGAGATCAGCCGGTCGGGGGGCCGATCGGCGGAACGTGAGGTGCTCGACGCGGTCACCGACGACGAGGTCAAGCAGGCGCTCGCGGACCTGCCGGAGACCTTCCGGTTCGCCGTCTACCTCGCCGATGTCGAGGGGTTCGCCTACAAGGAGATCGCCGAGATCATGGACACGCCGGTCGGCACCGTGATGTCCCGGCTGCACCGGGGAAGGAAGGCGCTGCAGAAGGCGTTGGCCGGGTACGCGCGGGAACGTGGGCTGCTCGAGGACTGATG
>NZ_JBBEBZ010000036.1:0-6836 GCF_040882075.1 Nitriliruptor sp. | reverse complement strand
TGCTCAGCTCCGGTAATACGCACTTCTCGGAAGCCAGCCGTTGATCCCCCCCCGCGCGTGAACGCCTTGGGGACCTCGCCAGCGGATATCGGGAGTTCGGTCCCACACCCGTCGTTCCGCGCTTCCGGACATGCGCCGCAAGGTCCGTCGTCAGGACCGTCACGCTTCCGGACCCTTGGGCGGCCGTGACTCACCACTTCTGACGTCTCAAGACCGAGCAACAACGGCGGTTATGCACTGGTACGACCCGCGGCTGTGCTGCTCCCTGTATCGGGCGTTACGCGGCGATGCCGCTCGAGCCGGCCGGTCTCATCGGATGGCTTGTTCAGCCACGAGGGGTTCGCGAATCTCCACGGCGCGGCTGTTGTCGTCCCCGCGGCCGAGCATCAGGCGCGGGGCCCGTTTGGACAGACGACGCACGGTCCTGCGGCGTGCCTGGTCCGGACGACTGCCATCGGCACGGGCTACGACGAGGAGTCCTTGGACCTGCTGCACAGGTTGAGCGAGCAGGACGGCGTCGACGATCCCAGCCCGCTGGGTTCGCCCGCGCACGGGACGGCGCGGGCTACACGAGCCTGCCGCGGTCGGGGGCACGTCGTTCCGCCCGAAGGTCTGTGCGCTGACCCGGGTGCGGTGACCTGCCGGATCCCTCGGCAGGATTCGGCGACCGAGGTGTCAGGGGAGCGCGCCACCGGACATGTCTGGGTTGGAAGAAGTTCCCGACACCTCCGCTGAAACAACTTTGCATGGTTACACACCGGTGCGACCCGAGGCCCCCAACGATGTTCACGAGACACAGCACGCTCCTCTTCGTACTCGCGGCCTTGCTGGTGGGATGTTCACAGTCAGCGACGCTCGGTGACGGCGACCAAGCTCAGGCAGGCACCGCGGAACCGTCGGCCGCGAGGGCCGACGCCGCGGCGGAGGACGTAGCGCCCGCCGGTGAACTGGCGGTCTCCCTGCTCGCTCCTGCCACGGCAGCGGACCTTCGTGCGGTTGCTGTCGTCGACCGCACCAGCGAACGGGCCTTCGCCACCGCCATGGAGCAGTGCGTAGCCGAACAGGGGTTCTCGGTTGGCTTCGTCACACAGCGGCCCCTGGACGCCACACCGCGGTACGCCGATTTCCCCGACCTACAGGCGATCGACAAGTATGGCCTGGCCGGCCCACCGGTGGACGTCGTGGGCTCGGAGTGGGACAGGCTGGTCACCCGGGCCGAAGACCCGTTCACCGCGCTCTCCGACAGCGACATCTCGGACGCCGAATGGGAGCAGCTCAACACCGCCGCCGGCGAGTGCCAGCGCGAACTAGAGACGACGCAACGACTCCCGATTGACGAGTTCCGCGTCGAGCACGACGCAATCACAGAACAGTGGTACGACCTGATGCGGTCCTCGCAGGTCGACGGGTCGCCGGCCGTCGAGGACGCACGGTCGCAGTTCGTCGACTGCGTCCGACAGGACGGATTCAGCGACGTGACCACCGAGGAAGGGTTCCTGGCAGCGACCACCGGGATCGAGAGCCGAGCCGCCGACCGCGACGAGGCGGAACACCTCGCTCGCTCGCACGCCGACATCTACGTCCGGTGCATGGAACCGCTCCTGCGCGTCCGCGACGAGGTCAGACTCGATGCGCGTGCCAACTTCGCGGAGAACAACTTCGCGGCCTTCACGGAAGCCGAGACCGACCTCCGGGCAGCGTTGCGGGATCTCGGCCTGTGAGCGGGACTGAGCCGCACTCCCGCGGGGCTCGAAGGATCCTGGCTGCCCTGGCCGGGCTCACCGCCCTCGCCGGCACGGCGTTCGTCCTAGGTGGGCAGGTGTCGACGCCGGCGCAGGACGTCGCCGACGCGACCCCGCCGCCCGAGTCGGTAATCATCGCCCCGGTGACGCGCGAGGCGCTGGTGGATGCCGTCACCTTCCGCGGCGACGTGCAGCTCGCCGACTCGCTGCCCGTGCAGCTGCGCAGCGGCGGCGAGGCCGCCGGCGTCGTGACGTCGCTGCAGGTCTCGCCGGGCGACGAGGTCCGGGCCGCGCAGGCGGTCGCCTCCGTCGACGGCGTCCCCCGTATCGCGTGCCCCGGCCCGTTCCCCCTCTACCGAGAGCTGCGGCCGGGAGACGAGGGCCCGGACGTCCGCGTGTTGCAGGACTGCCTGGTCGACGCCGGGCTCCTCGCCGAGGCCACAGCCGACGGCACCTTCGGGCCCGGGACCGCCGACGCGGCGGCCGAAGCGTTCGGCCGTGTTGGTTTCGACCTTTCGGCGACTGTCAGCGACGAGCAGCAGACCGCGCTCGCCTCGGCCCGTCGGGGACTGGTCGAGGCCGAGGAACAGGTCGATGCCGCCCGGGACGCCCTGGACGTCCTCGAACGCTCCGACCCGGCGACCGACGCCCGTCGGCAGGTCGCCACTGCCGAACGCGCGTTCGAAGCCGCACGCGACACGGTCTCTTCTGCACGGCGTGAGGCCTCCCCGACCATCGCACCCGAGATGGTCCTGGTCGTGCCGTCGCTGCCGCGGCAGGTCGCGGCGGTCTCGGTCGCCGTCGGCGACTACCTCGGCACCACCCAGGGCGACGGCGACGGCGCAGGACAGGACCATATCCTGCTGGCCAGCGCGGACCTGGTGGTCCGCAGCGAGTGGTCAGAGGACGAGGCTGTACCGACGATTGAGGCCGGCACTGCTCTGACCATCCCGGATGACACCGGCCCTGCCCACGATCTCGTCGTCCGTCAGGTCGAGGCACCCACCGGGGACCGGACCACCACGATCGTCTGGTCGGAGTTCACCACCAGCGAGGACGTGCCGCAGCCGGGCACGAACGTCGCGTTGCGTGCCGAGCTCGGTACGTCGGACGGCGAGGTGCTGACCGTGCCCCTCACCGCGATCAACAGCGACGCCGAGGGCCGGACCTACGTGCACGTGGCCGATGGCGACACCGGGGCCGCCGAGCCGACGGTCGCGCCGGCAGCGGTCCAGACGCGGCGGGTGGGTGTCGAGACCGGCATGGCCGTCGACGACCGCGTCGCGGTCGTTCCCACGGGGCAGGACCGGCTCGACCCCGGTGACATGGTGGTGCTCGGAAGTGGGTGACCAGCGCTGGTCGGTGCGGTTGCGGAGCGTCAGCAAGAGCTACGACGACACTGCCGTGCTGCGAAACATCGACGTGGCGGTGCCCACCAACGGCTACCTGTCGGTCGTCGGGGTGTCGGGGTCGGGCAAGAGCACGCTGTTGAACATCCTCGGCCTGATGGACACCTTCCAGACTGGCGCGTACGAGATCGACGGTCGGGACGCGACAGCCCTGACGGCCGACGCCCGCGCCGAGCTGCGGGCGACCTCCATCGGGTTCGTCTTCCAGCAGTTCAACCTCCTGCACGAACGGTCGGTGGCCGACAATGTTGCGCTCGGGCTGCTGTACGCGGGTGTCCCGAGACGACAGTGGGACCAGCGGGTCGAGGAACTGCTCGACTACGTGGGCCTGAGCCACCGGACCCTGGCACAGGCCCGGACGCTGTCGGGTGGTGAACAACAGCGCGTCGCGATCGCCCGTGCGGTCGCTAAACGCCCCTCGATCCTGCTGTGCGACGAACCAACCGGCAACCTCGACGAGGCAACCTCGGCGGAGTGCATGGGGCTGCTCGAGCGGCTCCACTCCGACGGGATGACCCTGATCGTCGTCACGCACGACCTGCGACTGGCCGAGCGTGCCGACCGGACCGTGACCATCCGCGACGGCGTCGTCAGCCCCGCATACTCCTGAGGAGCAGCCGTGCCCGACGAAACCCGCCGCCTCCGGCGTTCGCTACTGCTGCGCGAAGCGTGGCGCACCGTCGCGGCCCGCCCGGGGGCCGCCGTGCTGTCAGCGGCCGCGACGACGCTCGGAATCGCCCTGCTCGTGCTGACCGTCGGCCTGACCGCCACCGCCGAACGCCGGGTTGCCGCAGGGTTTGACGCACTGCGGGCTACCGAAGTCCTCCTGACACCGACAGGCCCCGACCAGCGGGGGCCGACGACCGCCGAGCTAGCGCGCGCCGCACGGATCTCCGGCGTCGAGGCCGTCGGCGTGCTCGCTCAGTACGCACCCGCCGACGCCACCGTGACCGGCAGGCCGACACATGTCAGCGTCGATCCCGCGTCGATCGACCACGGGGCTGTCAAGGCCCTCCAGCTTGACGTCGACCGGGGTAGCGCGTTCGATCCGTGGCTCGTGGAGACCGGGCTCCCCGCGGTCCTGGTCGGCGCCGAGCTCGCCGACCGTCTTGGCGGAGTCACAGTGGACGGGACCAGTAGCATCTCTGTCGGGGGCGTCCAACATCTCGTCGCCGGCATCCTCTCGGACTCGCCCCGACGCCCGTCACTTCGCGACACCGTCCTGGTCCCCCACGACCCCGACGGTCGAGACCCTGCCACGCTGGAAATCGTCCTTCGCACCCAGCCAGGCGCGGCACAGCAGGTCGCCGACCTCGCGCCCCTAGCGTTGGGGCCGACCGATCCCGGATCATGGACCGCGTCGGCCCCACCGGACCCCGACACGTTGCGGGTGGGCATAGAATCGGGTGTCCGCAACGCTCTGCTCGGCGTGTCCGCCGCGGTAGTCGTCATCGCCGGGCTCTCGATCGGCAACGCAACGTTCGTCTCGGTGCTGCAGCGACGACGGGAGATCGGCGTGCGGCGGGCGATGGGCGCCACCGCCGGTCACGTCCGTCTGCAGATCCTCACCGAAGCCGCGCTGGTCGGCGGCCTCGGCGGCATCGCCGGCAGCAGCGTCGGGATCCTCGCACTCGTCGTCATTGCAAACTTGCAGCGGGCGTCGCCGGTGATGCCGGCCTTCGCCGTCCCTGCCGCAGCCGGCGCCGGCGTTCTTCTGGGTCTGCTCGCCGGCATATTCCCCGCTCGGTCGGCGAGCCGTCTCGAACCGGTGGAGGCGATGCGTGCAGGTTGAGCGCCGACCAAGCTGCGGCGACACCGCGAGCAACCGATGGGTGTCAGGATTCCGCAGCCCCCGGACATGTTCGGACATGACCCCATCAGGAGGCGGGTTGGCCACCGCAGATTCCCGTGCCGCATTCAACGCGCTGTTCGATGACTGCTACAGCGACCTTGTGGCCTACGCCGTCCGGCGGTGCCAAATCAGAAGTGACGCCGATGACCTCGTGGCCGAGACGTTCGCCACCGCTTGGCGGCGCATCCACGCGGTGCCCGCCGGCGAAGACGGCAGACGGTGGCTGTTCGGCGTGGCCCGAAACCTCCTGCAAAACCAGCGCAGGACCCAGCGGCGTTGGTTAAGGCTCCGGGAAAAGATCGCCAGCGAACCTCCTCTACTGCCAACCGATCCGGCGAACGAGGATGCGGATGACCGGGTTGCGCGAGCCATCACCGAGTTGTCGGCACGCGATCGCGAGGTGCTGTTGCTGACGGCCTGGGAGGGGCTCGCCGCCGCCGAGATCGCCGAGATCCTTGATATTTCCATTACTGCCGTGTGGAAACGCCTCCAGCGGGCCCGCGACCGCCTCGCCCGACAGCTTCCCGCCGACCTCAGGGACCGGACTCCCTCCGCCGCCGAACGCAGCAACTGAACGGATAAGCCGTGACCGACGACCGAATCATCGCAGCTGTCCAGCGGCTCGACCCGGCCGCCGACCTCGACCGCGACCCCTGGTCGCCCACGGCCAGGGCGATCCACACACGTGCCACGGCTGCGCGGCGGCGACCGCCGCGCACACGTGTCATCGGCCTGGCTGCGGCCGCCGCCCTCGGGGTCGGGGCCACCGGTGCCGTAGCTGCCGGCCTG
This sequence comes from Nitriliruptor sp., assembly GCF_040882075.1. Lineage (NCBI taxonomy): Bacteria > Bacillati > Actinomycetota > Nitriliruptoria > Nitriliruptorales > Nitriliruptoraceae > Nitriliruptor > Nitriliruptor sp. The sequence goes on along the minus strand of NZ_JBBEBZ010000036.1, from coordinate 1,044 downwards.
TTCTCACCTGACCCCGCCGCCCTCGCTGAACTCGACGCTCAGGACGCCGATGTCGCCGGGGTACACCTGCGAGGGTGGCGGGGGGCGTTGAGCACCGAGGCCGTTTCCTGCGTACTGCCTGACGGTCGCACAACCAGCACCTACGCCTCCGACGGTCCTCGCTCCGAACCGCTCTCCGTCGCTGACATCGTGCAGGCATGCACGTGGAGGGTCGACGCCGTCCTCGATGCCGACACCGACCCGGACCAGGCACAGGTGTGTACGGCGGAACTGCGACAGGACGCCCTCGACGAACGACGAACGACGACGGACGACACGTTCCTGGCCGGTTCGTGGGACGACGGAACCCCCGTCTCCCCCGTCGTGCTGCTCGGCGGCGGAGACTGCACCACCCAGGTCATCGCCGGGCACCTGCGCACCACCGAGACTCTCTCGGATCGAGACCTCGCCGACATAAACGCTGCGCGTGCGCTAGAGATCTCCTTCCGGGCCGACGGCTGCGTCGACCACGAGACCGCGCTCGCCTCAGCCGAAAAGGCACGCGCGGCCGGCGGGTGGCCGATCGCAACGCCAACCACTCCGGCGGGCGACGGCGCCTGCTCGTCGGTCTCCTTCGACGAGTGGGGCGCGATCATCGTCGAACCGGCTCCGGACACCGGGCCGTGACAGCGCCCGGCGTCGCTGGGGACACGTTGCGGGCGAGCTCGGGGAGGACACCTGGCTGGCCACCCTGCAGTTGGTCCGTGCCGGCGTCGTGCGGCTCCGCTGCTCGGTGAAGGCCCTGCGGCTCGATCGAGCAGTCTCCCTCATACATCGACCGGAAGTAGAGTCCTAGACCGACCGATAACGCCCCCCGTGCTCAGGCGGCCATTGCTACGAGCTCGTTGAACTTCTCTGATGGTGTCATCCAGCCGAGGGTTTCGCGAGGACGTTCGTTGAGCTCGGCGGCGATGGCGTCGAGCCGGCGGTCGGTGAGGGTGGCGAAGTCCAGGCTGCGGGGCAGGTACTGGCGTAGCAGCCCGTTGGTGTTCTCGTTGGTGCCGC
>NZ_JBBEBZ010000035.1:0-40461 GCF_040882075.1 Nitriliruptor sp. | reverse complement strand
GGAAGGTCAGCGACAGCGTGAAGCTGAAGGTCAGGTTGGAGACGATCTGCTCGATCGAGGCGAAGAGGGCGCCGGCCAGACCCGCGACCGCACCGGAGATGACGAACGCCAGCAGCTTGTACCCGGTGACGTTGATGCCCCAGGAGGCCGCCACACGCTCGGAGTCACGCAGCGCACGGATGGCGCGACCCGCCTTCGACGCCGTGACCCGACGGTCGATGACCCAGACCAACGCGAGGGCGGCGATGCAGAGGTAGGCGTAGGGCACGTCGTCGAGGGCGAAGGCCGGACGGGGCGCGGGCATGCCGGCGCCGCCGCCGGTCACCGCGGGGATGCTGAAGACGACCTGTTCGGAGAAGAGCCCGAACGCGAGCGTGACGAGCGCCAGGTACAGCCCCTGGATCCGGAGCGCGACGCCGCCGAGGAGCACGGCGACGATCGCTCCGATCAGCACGGCGACACCCGCCGCGACCAGCCACGGCAACCCGAGCTCGGTCAGGGCGTAGCCGGATCCGAAGGCTCCGAACCCGAGGAACGCCGCGTGACCGAGGGAGACCTGACCGGTGTAGCCCACGAGCACGTTGAGGCTCAGGGCGACCATGGCGAACACGGTGACGCGGGAGACCACGTTGACGTCGGTCGCGGGGACGACGAGCGGGAGCAGCAGGACCAGCCCGATGGCGGTGGCCAGGACCAGCACGCGGGCGATGATGCCGCGCGGTGAAGGACGCCAAACCGCCGCCTTCGCGGTCGGCCCGGACGGATCGGTCGAGGGCGCAGGGGCAGCGGAGGGGCGCACGATCGTGCCGGCCACGTCAGGCCTCCTTCCCGAACAGGCCCCTGGGGCGGATCAGCAGCACCAGGAGCAGGACCACGAAGCTGGCCAGGGTGGGTGGGCTCGGGATGACGCTCGTGAGCCCGTAGGTCGTGGCGATGGCGTTGGCCAGGGCGGCCACGAGGCCGACCAGTACGCCGCCGACGACGGCACCGGTCATGGAGGTCATCCCTCCGAGGACCGCAGCCGTGAAGGCGGGGATCAGGAAGGTGGTGGTCATCAGCCCCGGGGTCAGACCGGCGAAGTACCCGGCCCCGAGGATCCCGCCGAGCGCCGCGAGTCCTCCGGCGAGGCCCCAGGCGAGTGACGACATGGCGCGCGGGGAGACCCCGTGCAGGGCCGCAGCGAACGGCTCCTGCGCGGTCGCGAGGAGGGCGGTACCGAGCTGGGTCCGGAACAGCAGCGCCAGCCCGGCGGCCACCACGACGAGCACGGAGAGGATCACGAGGTTGTGCGCGTTGGTCTGCAGGAGGCACCCGTCGTCGCCGCGAACGAAACACACCGAGCCCTGGAGGACACGCGGGAACGTGCGCGACTGGAGCTCGAAGACGACGACCTGGCCCCCGATGAGCAGGAAGGAGACACCCGCCGTCGCCACGAGGCTCGTGACCGGGTTGGCCTCGGCGAGCCGCTGGACGACGAGGGTGTTGACCCCGATCGCCAGGACGGCCCCCGCCAGCACGCCCACGAGCGCGAAGAGGACCAACCGCACCAGGCTGATGCTCGCGGGGTCGAGGATCGCCGCGCGGTCGAACCCCGTCAGCAACATGAGGACGAGGAAGGCCGGCACGGTGCCGAGCTCCCCCTGGGCGAAGTTGAGGACCTTCGTGGAGCGGTAGACCAGCGCGATGCCGAGCGCGACCATGGCGTAGACGGCGCCGACCGAGACCCCGTCGACGACGACGCCGCCGACGTCGATCCGGCTCGCACCGAGCGCCGCGATGGCGACCAGGCCGACCACGCCGGCGAGCACGGCCTTGCGGTGCTCGGTGACGAACTCGGTCGCCTGGTCGAGCCGCGACGGGCCGGAGGGCTCGCCGGTCGACGACTCCGCGAACCCGGGTTCGACCGGGAGAGCAGCCGTGGTGTCGGCCGATGCCGAGTCGTCGTCCTCGCTGACGACGCGCACGCCACCGGCGTTGCGCTGCTCAGTCACGGATCTCTCCTCGCTGACGGGCAGGTTCGGCCGAGCCGGACAGCCGGCCTCGGTGCTGCTCCAGTGGTTCGACCGGTCAGAAGCCCGACTTGAAGGTCCCGCCGTCCTTGTAGGTCCGCGAGCCGCAGTCGGCCTTCAGGACGTGGACGCCGGTGCTCCCGAAGTTGTTGTTCGGGCTGAAGTTCACGTCGGGGAAGACCCCGGTGCTGACCTTCCCGGCGTTGGCGACCACCTCGCGGTAGTCCTCGCGGGTCAGGTCGGTACCGAAGATCGACTCGTACTTCTTGAACAGCTCGTGCTGCATCTTGGCGGTGCCCCAGATGGCCCACGCGATGTCGTCGATCGGCACGTTGAACTTGGCCGCCGCCTTGCGGAAGTCGGGGTCGAGCTTGTCGGCGGTCTCGAGGGCCGGGAAGGGCGACAGGAACGTGCCCTTGCCGACGTGCGGGCAACCGGAGTTCAGCACCGCGTTGAGGCCCTTGGTGATACCGACGCCGACGTACTGGAAGTCGTAGCCCTGGTCCTTCGCGGTCTGGGCGAAGCGGATGTAGTCGAGCGGCGAGGTCAGCATGTAGATGACCTTGACGTTCGCCTGCCCGAGCTGGCGGGCGTAGGTCCCGTACCAGGAGGTGTCGCCCTTCGGGTGGCGGAGCGTGCCCTCGTAGTCGATGCCGGACAGCGATCCCTCCCAGCCGGCCACCGCATCGTCGAAGTTCCGGGTCTGGGTGACGATGGCGGCCGTCTTCTGACCCGAGAAGTTCTTCTTCACGTACTGCGCGAGGAGCGGACCCTGCTGCTTGTAGGACATCGAGGCCGCGAAGTACCACGGGTTACCCGCCAGACCGGCCTCGGTGACACCGGCCGACGAGTAGGGCACCCGTGCCTGGCCGGCCCACTGCCCGCAGGCCTGGATCTGGTCGGTGCCACCACCCCCGGTGAGCGAGAAGGCTCGGCTGGCGAGCTGGCGGCAGACCTGGCGCGCGTTCGACGGCTCGTACTTGTCGTCGGCGAAGATGACGTTGACCTTGCTGCGACCGAGGACCTTCTGGCCCTTCTCCTCGATGACCCACCGCCAGTACAGGTCGCGGGCCTTCTCGAAGGAGGTCGCAGGCAGCGGCGCCGCACCGGTGACCGGAGCGTGGACCGCCAGGGTGATCGCATCGTCGGTGACGCCGGTGCGGTCGCTGCCGCGGGGTCCACGCTTGCCACCCCCGCCGTCGCCGCCGTCGCCGCCCCCGCCGTCACCGCCACCGCCGTCACCACCGGAGCCGTCACCGCCACCGCCGTCACCACCGGAGCCGTCACCGCCACCGCTCGCGGGATCGGATGGGTCGCCAGGTACGGCCCCCGACCCATCGAGGTCGCCCTCGCCGCCGAGGTCGCCCTCCTCACCGAGCGCGAACTCGCCGTCCTCGAGGAACTCCTCGTCCCCGATCGGGAAGCCCTCCTCGTCGACGGCCCCTTGGCCGCCGCCGGCGGCCAGCGGGCCACGTTCGACGTGGACGCCGGGCTTCTGCCCACAGGCGACGATGGTCAGTGCCAGCGCGAGGGGTGCTGCGAGGGCGCGCAGGGTACGACGGGACATGGTTCGGTCTCCTCGGTCTCGGATCCGCTCGGCGGACCAGACGTTCCTCAGATCTGGGCGGGGCCGGATAGCGACGCGGCGTGCCGCTCGAGCATCCTGGTCATGGCTCCCCCGGTGCTGGTTGCCCCCGCCGGGAGGGGTGCGAGTAGCGCGGAGCCGGTCAGCCAGGCACCCCCGAGCAGCAGGGGCACGACCGTCCAGACCCACCAGGGTGTCGACGGGCCGCCGCGGGCAGGTGCCGCAGCCTGGGCGTCGAGAGCGACCTCCTCGCCGCCCTCGCCACCCTCGCCCTCGCCACCGCCGGCGATCTCCGGGTCGTCGGCCACCGCGACGTCGTCGAGCTCACCGAGGTCACCGACGCCTCCGACGGAGGCGTCATCGAACCCGGGGGCGTCATCGAAGCCACCACCGTCGGCGAAGTCGGGTGCGTCGGCGAGACCACCTTCGTCCTCGAACCCGGGCTCGTCACCGAAGTCGAAGCTGTCCGGGTCGAAGGCCTCGGCGGTCTCGATCGTGGCGGTGACACCTTCGAGCGCCAGCGCGATCTGGGCGGTCGTCGTCGTGTCGCCGTCACCGAACGCGAGGTTCGGAGCGCCGGTGGGCCGGAGCAGGACACCGTGGTTCTCGATCTCACCGCTGGCCCAGGCCTGGGCGGTGAACGCGAGGTCGACGGTCCAGACGCCGGCGGTCTCGTCGTGGAGACCGTTGCCGCCGAAGGTGCAGTCGACCGCAGCGACCTCCGCGCCGTCGAACTCCCTCGTCGGCATCGCCGCGGCGTCGCTGGCCTGCGGGGCGCCGCCCGGCTCGAACTCCTCGAGCAGCGGGCAGGCCTCGAAGGCCATCACCGTGGAGGTGTCGATCGGGTCCTCCTCGAGCGCCGCCGCCATGCCCGCCGCGAAGACGGCCGGGTCACGGGTGGCGATCGTCTCGAAGGCGGCCAGGATCGCGCGACGGAAGGCTGGCGACCCGGTGTGGTAGGTCGGCTGCGCCTCGGGGAAGGTCAGCTGGAACAGCATCACGTCCTCGCCGTCGGGGACGGGAGGCGCGTCGAAGAGGATGGCGGTCTGGTAGCGGGGAGCGCCGGCGAAGTACGAGACGGCCGCAGTGTCCGGCGGTACCGGTTGCACCGGCGCGTCGACGGCGTTGTCCTGGACGGTCTTGATCCCGCTGACGATGCCCTTGCGGATGTCGTCGGTGGAGTCCGGGCAGAGCTCGGGCGCGACGACGCAGACGGCTGCCGGCGGGACGCTGTTGGTGATCGTCGGCGGCAACGAGTCGGTGGCGGGCGCGACGTAGAGGGTGGACGCCTGGATCTCGACCGGCTGCCCTTCGTCGGTCTGCGCGGCAGCGGTGGCTGCGCCTCCGACGCCGGAGGCGAGCACGAGCAGCACGAGCCCCGCGCCGATCCGCCGTCCGACCTTCCGACGTCCTTCGGTTGCCGACCCGTGCATCGCGACCCTCCCGGTCCTCTGCCACCTAGTTCTCCGGGGCCGCAGCGGGTTCCTGCCGGGGTGCGCCGCGCGGCCACGTCACAGGTCTGAACGATGGACGGACGCTCAGGTGACGCGCCCGCTGGTCGTTCGTCCGTGGCCGCTCGTCCCATCGGATCGAACGGCACGGGGTGAGCGAACGTAACGCGACACCTCAGCGGCACCGAGGAGGTGGAAGCGCCAGGGCACGTCGGCCGCGCGGCTGACGCCGACCCGCGGCCCCGCGGTCAGGTCGCCGGGCCGTGGACGCCACCCGTCGTCGGCGAGGAGGAGGCTCCCGTGCCCCTCGATCAGGTCACCACCGTCGTGGGTCGGCGCGTCGATGCCGAGACCGCGGCAGAGGCTGCCCGGTCCGCGGAGCAGGTCGCGGTCGGTCCGTGCCGTCGGGCGACGTTCGCGCACCGCGTCGTGGCCCTGGAGCACGACGGCCGCACGCAGCAGTACAGCCGCACCGATCCCGTCCACTTCAGCGCTCACGTTGGCACACCAGTGCACGCCGTAGGAGCGGTAGACGTACGCGGTACCCGCAGCGGCGAACATCGGCTCGACCCGTGCCGTCCGTCGCCCGTAGGTGTGGCTGGCCGGATCGTCCTCCCGGTAGGCCTCGGTCTCGACGATCCGTGCCACCACCTGCGTCCCGTCGATCGACCGGACGAGCAACGCCCCGAGGAGCGCCCGGGCGGCATCGACCGCGTGGGGTTCGAGCCTGGAGCGCTCGAACCGTCGCACCTCACCTGCGCGATCCAGCGCGGACATCACGCGCGTTTGGCGGCGCGGACGTCGTCCCGCCAGGCGAGGAACCGGTCGGTGTCCCAGGTGTTGGCACAGCGTTCCCGCGGCAGCCCACCCCGACGGGCGTTGCCGACGCCGTGACGGAGCAGATCGAGCTCGTGGACGGTGTGCGCATCGGTCGAGATGACGAAGGTGACGCCCCGTCGGACCCCCTCGCGGATCACCTCGGCGCTCGCGTCCTTGCGGCGCAGGTTGCTGTTGACCTCGATGGCCGTCCCGGTCTCGGCCGCAGCATCGAGCACCTGCTGGAGATCGAGCTCGATCCCCGGCCGCTTGCCCATCATCCGCCCGGTGAGGTGGCCGATCGCGGTGACCGACGGGTGGCGGATGGCGGTCACGACCCGGGCGGTCTGCTCGGCCACGGGGCGGGTGAAGTGGGAGTGGACCGAGGCGACCAACCAGTCGAAGGTGGCGAGGAACTCGGCGTCGTAGTCGAGGGCGCCGTCGATGCCGATGTTCAGCTCGGCACCGTGCAGGAGGGTGATGTCGCCCCGACGCTGCTCGAGGTCGCGCAGCTCCCGTCGCTGATCGAGCATGGCGACCTTCGAGATGCCGTTGATCCGCAGGTCCTCGGCGTGATCGGTGATACCGAGGTAGTGCAGACCTCGGTCCACGGCGCCCTGCACGAGGGCGTCGAGCGGATCCTTGCCGTCGCCGGACCGGTCGGTGTGGTCGTGCAGATCGCCACGCATCGCCTGGAGGGTGACGAGGTCAGGGAGGGCGCCGTCAGCGGCCTGCTCGACCTCGCCGACGTCCTCCCGGAGCTCCGGCGGTACCCACGCGAGGTCGAGCGCGGCGTAGATGTCCTCCTCGGACGCGGCGGCGATCACCGCACCCGTGGCGGTCCCCGCTCGGACCTCCGCGTCGGCGGCGCCCGGGTCCGCTTCGGGTGGCAGCTCGGCCAGCGCGTACTCGTTGAGCGTCCACCCACGCTTCAGCGCCCGCTGGCGGAGCCGGATGTTGTGAGCCTTGGACCCGGTGAAGTAGACGAGGGCGGCACCGAAGCTCTCGGGTGGCACCACGCGCAGGTCGACCTGCAGCCCGTCGTGGGTGGCGATCGAGGTCTTGGTGTCGCCGGAGCCGACCGTGCGCGCGACGTCGGGCAGCGACACGAACGCCTCGGTCACGGGTGCCGGATCATCGCTGGCGACCAGGACGTCGAGGTCCCCGACGTCATCGCGGTACCGGCGGGCGCTCCCGGCGTAGGCCGCGTCGACGACACCTGGGACCTCACGCAGCCGGTCGACGATGCGTTCGGCGATGGGTAGCGCGTCGACGAGGGGGACGCGCTGCTCCTTCGATCCGAGGCCCGAGCGCTCGACCGCCTCGCGGAGGTTGTCGGCCGTCTTCTCCCCCATACCTGGCAACGCGGCGACGCGTCCGTCCGCGAGCGCGGCACGGAGCCTGTCGAGGTCGATCACGCCGAGCTCGCTCGAGAGCAGTTCGACACCCTTCGGGCCGAGGCCCGGCACCTTCAACAGGTCTCGTTTGCCGGCCGGGTGCTTCTCGCGGAGCGCGTCGAGCTTGGCGATCGACCCCCCATCGACGTACTCGCGGATCTTCTGCGCGGTGCTCTTGCCGAGGCCGCGGACGTCCGACAGCTCGGACACCGACATCTCCGCGACGTCCCGCGTGAGGCCCGCCACCGCCCGGGCCGCGTTCTGGTACGCGCGGACCCGGAAGGCCTGCGGTGACCCCTCGTCGATCTCGGTCAGCACCGCGAGCTCGTTCAGCAGACGAGCGACCTCGTGGTTGGTGCGTGCCAGAACGACCACCCCCTCGAGCCTCCGCGTCCGCTACGACCGACCCACACGATGGGAGGCGCACCGGTGGACGTTCGACTCTACGCGGACGATGCGCGCCTGCGCCTGCGCCAGGTGGCCGGTGACGCGGTGGTCCTGGCGGTGGTCTGGTGGGTCGTGCGGACGGCACGACGGTTGTCGGCGGCCATCAGCGAGTTCGGCGTCGTCGCCGACGGGCTCGACCGTTCCGGGCGCACCGTGGCGACCGCGGCCGGGCGCGCGAGCGATGCGGTCGACGGCATCCCGGCCGTCGGCGGCGCCCTGTCGGCCCCGTTCCGCACCCTCGGTGGGGCCGGCGACGGGTTGATCGGCGCCGGACAGCAGGTCGCCGACGGTGTGGCGGCGGTCGCCTTCTGGGTGCCGGTGGTGCTCGCGGGGCTCGTCCTCAGCTGGGTGGTGTCCAGCTACCTCCCACGGCGGATCCGCTGGATCCGGGAGGCTCGCGACGTCGAGCACCTGCTCGGGTCGGCCGACGCGGTGCAGCTGCTCGGCGTCCGCGCCGCGGCGACCCGTCCCCTCCGGATGCTGCGACGGGAGGTCGCCGACCCCGCCGCGGCGCTCGCAGCGGGCCGGTACGCCGAGCTGGCTGCCGTGGAACTGCGCGCCGTGGGCCTCTCCCCCGCCCGCCTCGCGACACACGGCCGAGCTGCGGATCCGGCGGGTTAGCGCGCCGCTCCGGCGTTCCGTTCAGCCGCCCCCCGGGCGCGTTCGAGCTGCGCGGTCACGGACGAGGTCGCGGTGCCGTTGACGCCATCACGGCGGTCGACCGCCGCCCGCGGGTCGAGCAGGTCCGCGACGGAGGTGTCCAACGCCGGGTGCGCCGCCGCGATCTGCTCGGGTTCGAGCCCATCGAGGTCGACACCCTCGGACTCGGCGAGCCGGACCACCTCGCCGACGACCTCGTGGGCCTCGCGGAACGGCACGCCACGACGCACGAGCTCCTCAGCCAGGTCGGTGGCGAGCGCGAACCCTCCGACGGCCGCGGCGGCGAGCCGGTCCTGGTCGAAGGTGAGCGAGCGGACCGTGCCGGTGATCGCCGGCAGGACCAGGCGGAGGGTGTTCACCGCGTCGAAGACGGGTTCCTTGTCCTCCTGCAGGTCGCGGTCGTAGGTGAGCGGGAGCGCCTTGACCGTCGTCAGCAGCGCGACCAGGTCGCCGATGACCCGCCCGGCCTTGCCCCGGACCAGCTCAGCGATGTCGGGGTTGCGCTTCTGCGGCATGATCGAGCTGCCGGTCGAGAACCCGTCGCCGACGCGGGCGAACCCGAACTCGGCGGTGGCCCAGAGCACGATCTCCTCGCCGAGCCGCGACAGGGTGACCGCGAGGATCGCGCACGCGGACAGCACCTCGAGGGCGAAGTCGCGCGACGCGACGGCGTCCATCGAGTTCTCGATGACGCGCTCGAACCCGAGCGCGTCGGCGTAGGCCTGCGGATCCAGCCCGAGGGTCTGCCCGGCGAGGGCGCCGGACGCGAGCACCGAGGTGTCGAGCCGCGACCGTGCGTCGCGGAGCCGTCCGGCATCGCGGTCGAGCATCCACACGTAGGCGAGCAGGTGGTGGCTGAGCAGGACCGGCTGCCCCCGCTGCAGGTGGGTGTAGCCGGGAGCGAGCCACCCGAGGTGGGTCTCGGCCTGGTCGACGAACGCGTCCTGGAGCGCGCCGATGAGCTCCACCAGTTCGTCGCAGGCGTCGCGGCACCACAGGCGCAGGTCGCTGGCGATCTGGTCGTTGCGTGACCGACCGGCGCGGAGCTTGCCACCGAGGGGTCCGAGGTCCTCGACGAGCCAGCGCTCGATCGCGCCGTGGACGTCCTCGTCGGTCGCGAGGAACTCGAACGCGTCGTCGGCGAAGAGCGCCGCGCACCGGTCGAGCGCGTCGAGCATCGCGGCGTGCTCGTCGTCGTCGAGCACGCCGATGCGGTGCAGCTCACCCGCGTGCGCCTTCGAGCCGGCGAGGTCCTGGCGCCACAGCTGCCGATCGAAGCTGGTCGATACGCCGAGCTGCCACGCCGCCGCCGCGGGTCCTTCCGCGAAGCGTCCGCCCCAGAGCCGGCCTCCGCCGGTGGCCTCGGTCACGACGCGTCCCGACGATCGGGGACGCCGCCGTGCAGGTGGGTGAAGGGGACCTCGCCGGTCGGGACGTCGACCTGGACGTTGCGGAGCCGGAGCATCACAGGGCGTCACCCTGCTGCTGGGCGCGGGCGGCCCAGGTCTTGAGCGGCAGGCCCCAGAGCTTGACGAAGCCCTCCGACAGCGTCTGGTCGAACTGGTCGCCCTCGTCGTAGGTGGCCATGTCGTAGTCGTACAGCGCCGAGTCCTGGCTCCGCCGACCGACGACCGTCGCGCTGCCCTTGTAGAGCTGGACCCGGACCTCGCCGTTGACGTACCGGTTGGCCTCGTCGATGAACGCGTCGATGGCCTTCTTGAGCGGTCCCCACCACAGCCCGTTGTAGATCAGCTGGGCGTAACGGCCCTCCTCGACCCGCTTGTGGTCCGCAAGCTCCTGTTCGAGGCAGAGATCCTCGAGGTCGCGGTGGGCGGTGATGAGGGTGATCGCACCCGGGCACTCGTAGATCTCGCGGCTCTTGATGCCGACCAGCCGGTCCTCGATCATGTCGATGCGACCGACCCCGTGCGCGCCGGCGCGAGCGTCGATCTCGGCCACGAGGTCCGCGAGCGGCAGCTCGCGTCCGTCGAGGCTGACCGGCAGCCCGTGCCGGAAGGCGATGACGACCTCCTCGGGCTCATCGGGGGCGTCCTTGACCGACACGGTGCGCTCGTAGACGTCCTCCGGCGGCGCCTCCCACGGGTCCTCGAGGATGCCGCACTCGGCGGTCCGGCCCCAGGCGTTCTCGTCGATCGAGTACGGGCTCTTCTTGCTCATCGGCGGGATCGGGATGCCCCGCTCCTCGGCGTAGTCGATCGCCGCGTCGCGGGACAGGCCCCACTCGCGGATCGGCGCCAGGGTCTCGAGGTCGGGCGCGAGGCACATCGTGCCGACCTCGAAGCGGACCTGGTCGTTGCCCTTGCCGGTGCAGCCGTGGGCGACCCCGGCCGCACCGGTCTCGCGGGCGACCCGGACCAGGTGCTTGACGATCAGCGGACGCGACAGCGCCGAGACCAGCGGGTACTTGCCCATGTACATCGCGTTGGCCTTCAGGGCCGGCGCGATGAAGTCGGTCGCGTACTCCGCGCGTGCGTCGACCACCACCGATTCGACCGCGCCGCAGTCGAGACCGCGTTGCTTGATCTCATCGAGGTCGTCGACGCCCTGACCGACGTCGACGGCGCAGGCGACGACGTCGACGTCCTTGTGCTCGTTCAGCCAGCGGATGGCGACGGAGGTGTCGAGGCCACCGGAGTAGGCGAGGACGATACGGGGCTTGCTCATCAGGCTTCCGTTCGGATGGGGAGGCGAGGTGGGTCGGGGCGGATCGGCCGCATCGGGTCGCGCGAGAGGGTCACGCCGACGCGGTGGGCAGGAGGGTGGCGCCGTCGAGGCAGGCGCGGAAACGGTCGGCGAGCGCGGCGCCGCCGAGCCGGTCCGAGGCGACCACGAGCACGGTGTCGTCGCCGGCGACCGTCGCGAGCACGTCGTCGAGCTCGGCGAGATCGACGGCGGAGGCGACGGGGTGCGCGCACGCGGGCGGGGTCCGGAGGACCGCGAGGTTGCCGCTGGAGCGCACCGACACCACGAACTGGCGGACCACGTCGTCCACCCGCTCGCGAGCCGTCGCAGGTCCCGGATCGACCGCCAGACGGTAGACGAGCGCGCCGTCGGAGCCGCGGACACGCACGGCACCGAGCTCGTCCAGATCGCGTGAGACCGTGGTCTGGTGGGTCTCGATGCCGCGATCCGCGAGCGCCTCGCGGACCTCGCTCTGGGAGCCGAGATCGAGCTCGCCGAGCAGCCGGCGGAGCTCGCGCTGTCGCGTGGTCTTGGTCGTGGTCACGACGTCGGTCCGTCCGTGGCGGCCGCCAGCATCTCGCGGACGCGTTCGACCAGGACCTCGGGGTCGAACGGCTTGTCGATCACGGCCCGGACGCCGAGCAGCTCGCGGCAGCGGCGGGCGCCCAGCGTCGAACCCGTCATCACCAGGATCGGGACCGGCAGCGAGCCGTCGTGCTCCTCGAGCAACTGCTGGAGGACCCGGGTGCCGTCGATGTCCGGCATCATCACGTCGAGCACCACCGCGTCGACGTCGGCGTTGCGGACCTTGAAGAGGCCCTCGAGACCGTCGACGGCCGTCACGACCTCGTAGCCCTCGAACTCGAGCAATCCGGTGACCAGCGCTGCGACGTGGGGGTCGTCCTCGACGATCAGGATGCGGGTCACGGTGTCACCTCCGGGTCGGACGACGCCGAGACCTCCGACAACGCGTCGCGGAGCGTCGCCAGGGCCTGGTCGACCTCCTGGCGCGTCACGGTCAACGGCGGCGCCAGACGCACGACGTCGGGGGCGACCGCGTTGACCAGCAGGTGCCGGTCACGGCAGGCCGCGACGACGTCCGCGGCGACGGGCGCGTCGAGGGTCAGTCCGAGCAGCAGGCCGGCCCCGCGCGTCCCGGCCGCGTGAGGGGCACCGCGGACGAGCGCTTCGAGCCCCTCGCGCAACCGCGATCCACGAGCACGGGCGGTCGCCAGCACCCCGTCGGACTCGATGGTCTCGATGACGGCGTTGGCAGCGGCGCACACGACGGGGTTGCCCCCGAAGGTGGTCGCGTGATCACCGGGTTCGAAGACCTTGGCCGCCTCGCCCCGGGCGATGCACGCGCCGATCGGGAGCCCGTTGGCCAGCGCCTTGGCGACCGTGATGACGTCCGGGACCACATCGGTGTCCTGGAAGGCGAACCACGGACCGGTGCGCCCCATCCCCGTCTGCACCTCGTCGACGATCAGCAGCGCTCCGGCGCGATCGCAGGCGTCACGGGCGGCCCGGAGGACCTCGGCAGCGATGGGCCGCACACCCCCCTCGCCCTGCACGACCTCGAGCAGCACCGCGCACGTGTCGTCGCCGACCGCGGCGCGCAGCGCATCCGGATCATCGTGGGCGACGTGGTCGACGAAGCCCGCCAGCGGCGCGAACGGTGCGTGCTTGCTCGGCTGACCGGTGGCCTCGAGCGTCGCCAGCGTCCGGCCGTGGAAGGAACCCTCCAGGGCCACCACGCGGACCTTGTCGTCGTGCTGTCGCTTGCCGTGCTTGCGCGCCAGCTTGATGGCCGCCTCGTTGGCCGTGGCGCCGCACTGGGCGAAGAAGACCGTGGCGTCGTCCCAGCCGACGATCCGGCCCAGACGTTCCGCGAGCTCCACGGCCGGTTCGGTCAGGAACAGGTTCGAGGTGTGGACGAGCTTGCTGGCCTGGTCGGCGACGGCCGCGGTGACCGCCGGGTGGGCGTGGCCGAGGCTCGTGACGGCCAGGCCGGACAGGAAGTCCAGCCACGAGGCGCCCTCGCCGTCGAACAGGACCGTCCCCTGACCGCGGACGAAGGCCGCCGGCGCCAGCGGGTAGGTGTGCATCACGTGGGACGCGGCCCGGTGCTGCAGCTCGGTGAGGTGGCTCACGAGGATGCCCTCTGCGCGGCAGCGACCGCGTCGCGTGCCTGGTCGTCGCGGATGGTGTGCCCACCGGCGGTGACCATCGTGCCCACGCCCTCGTCGGTGAAGATCTCGATCAGGACCGCGTGCAGCACGCGGCCGTCGAGGATGTGGGCCTGCGGGACGCCGCCGGTCACGGCGCCGACGATGGAGCGCACCTTCGGGCGCATCCCGGCGTGCAGCTCCTCGTCGTCGAGCATCCGCTGGAGCTCGTCGACCGAGACCTCGCTCATCAGCGCCTGACCGTCGCCGCCGAAGTCCTGGTACAGGCCCGGGACGTCGGTGAGGTAGACCAGCTTGCTCGCCCCGAGCGCGGCCGCGATGGCACCGGCAGCGAGGTCGGCGTTGACGTTGCGCTCGACCCCGTCCGCGTCGCGACCGACCGTGGCGACGATGGGCAGGACGTCGTCGCTGAGCAGCTCGCCCAGGTAGGTGGTGTCGACGTGCTCGACCTCGCCGACGAGGCCGAGATCCTCCCCCGCCGGGCCGATGGCCGGCCGCACGCGCAGGAGCCCGGCGTCGGTCCCGGCCACACCCACGCTCGGCGCGCCGGCTTCCTGGACCAGGCCGACGAGCTCGGGGTTGACCTGGCCGAGCAGCGCCATGCGCACCACGTCCATCATCGCGGCGTCGGTGACGCGCAGGCCCCCCACGAAGCTCGATCCGACACCGAGCCGGGTGGCCAGATCGCTGATCTGCGGCCCGCCGCCGTGCACGATCACCGGTCGGAGGCCGACGAAGTGCAGCAGCGCGACGTCGGCGGCGAACGACCGCTTGAGCTCGTCGTCGATCATGGCGTTGCCGCCGTACTTGATCACGACCGTCTGCCCGTGGAACCGGGTGATCCAGGGCAGGGCTTCGCGGAGCACCGCCGCCTTCTCCTGGGCGACAGCGCTGCGCTGATCGAGCGGTTGGACGGCCATCAGGTGGTGTACTGACTGTTGAAGCGGACGTACTCGGGGGTGAGGTCGCAGGTGAGGACGGTCGCGCTGGACCGGCCGCTGCCGACGTCGATGCCGACCTCGATCTCGGGGCGCGACATCGCGTGCGACGCCTGACCGCGGTCGAAGCTGGCCGCGACGCCGAAACGGCAGACCGTGATGCCACCGCAGGTGACGCTCACCCGTCGCGGATCGAGGTCGACGCCGGCGTTGCCGAGCGCCATCAGGATGCGCCCCCAGTTGGGGTCGGCGCCGTGGATCGCCGCCCGGACGAGCAGCGAGGTGGCGACGGCGCGCGCGAGCGCAGCAGCGTCGTCCTCGGTGGCGGCGCCGCGGACGGTGATCGCCGCGACGCGGGTGGCGCCCTCGCCGTCGGCGACGACCTGGTGGGCCAGGTCCGCGCACACCGCCTGGAGCGCACGACCCAACGTCTCGACGCCGGGTGGGGACGTGGCCAGGCCGCTGGCGAGCACCGCGATCGTGTCCGAGGTGGAGCGGTCCCCGTCGACGCTGATGCGGTTGAAGCTGGTGTCGGTCGCCCGCTGGAGCAGGCTGCGCAGGATCTGGGGGTGCACCGGAGCGTCGGTGGTCAGCACCACGAGCAGGGTCGCCATCGTGGGTTCGATCATCCCGACGCCCTTGGCCATCCCGGCCACGGTGCAGCTGCCCTGGTCGTCGGTCACCTGGAAGCCGACCTGCTTGGTCCGCGTGTCGGTGGTCAGCATCGCCTCCGCGGCAGCTGGCCCCCCGTCGGCGGTGAGCGTGCTGGCGAGCCCCGGGAGCGCGGCCTCGATGCGTTCGATCGGGAGCGGGACACCGATGATCCCCGTGGACATCACGAGCACGTCGGTGGTCGCCGAACCGATCGCCGCCGCGGTCGCCTCGGCGATGCGGGCGGTGTGGACCTCACCGTCCGGCGTGCAGACGTTGGCGTTGCCGCTGTTGATGACCACGGCTCGGGCGCGCCCGTCCGACGCGTGACGTTCGCTGAGGGTGCAGGCCGAGGCCTTGACCTGGTTGGTGGTGGTCAGGACGGCGACCGCCGCCGGCTGGTCGGCGACGAGCAGCCCGAGGTCGGGCTTCCCGGACGCCTTGACGCCCGTCACCGTCCCGGCGGCACGGAAGCCGGGCACCGCCGTCACGCCGCCCTCGACGGCGGTCAGGCCGCTGCGGTCGCTCGGCCCCCAGCCCGGGAACGGGATCACGGGTAGAGGCCGATCGCGGTCAGGCCCGTGGTCTCGTCGAGCCCGAGCAGCAGGTTGAGGTTCTGCAGCGCCTGCCCCGCGGCGCCCTTGCCGAGGTTGTCGATGGCGCTGGTGACCGTGACCCGACGGGTCCGGGGGTCGAACACGGCCGACAGCTGGCACCCGTTCGATCCGGCCAGCGCCTTGGTGTGCGGGAAGGTCCCCGGCGGCAGGACGTGGACGAACGGCTCGTGCGCGTACGCGATGTCGAGCGCGTCGGCGATGGCTGCGGCGTCGACACCGTCCACGACGGTCCCGTAGGCGGTGGCGAGCAGGCCCCGCGACATCGGGACGAGGTGGGGGGTGAAGGTGATCGGCCCGACGTCGGCCGGCAGCCACCGCTCGATCTCGCCGGTGTGGCGGTGGGCGGGCGCCCCGTAGGCGGTGAGGTCGCCGTGGACGTGGGCGAAGTGCAGGCTGTCCTTCGCCGCGCGACCGGCGCCCGAGGCGCCCGACTTCGCGTCGACGACGATGCTGCCCGGCTGGAGGAGGCCCACGAGCGGCGCCAGCCCGAGCAGGGTGGCGGTCGGGTAGCAGCCGGGGTTGGCGACCAGGGTCGCTGCGCGCACCGCATCGCGGAACCCGAGCTCGGGGAGGCCGTAGACGGCACGCCGGTCCGCGGCCGGGTCACCGGCCGCCAGATCCGGGCGGGGGTGGTCCTCGCCGTACCAGGTCGCGAACCCCTCGACGCTCAGCCGGAAGGCCGCGGAGAGGTCGACGACCGGGACACCAGCGTCGAACAGGGCGGCACCGAGGTCGAGGGCGGGGCCGTGCGGGGTGGCGAGCACCACGGCGTCGCACTCCCCGAGCGCGTCGAGGTCGACCGCGTCGAAGACCCGAGCGCCGGCGAGGTTCGGGAACAGATCCGAGACCGGGGTCCCCGCCTGCGAGTGGGCCGCGACGATGGCCACCTCCACCGCCGGGTGTCCGGCCAGCAGGCGCAACAGCTCCGCGCCGCCGTACCCGGAGGCGCCGACGATGCCCAGGCGGTGCGCCACGTGCGAGCTCCGGGGTCGAGGGAGCGGTGAGCGTGACACATCACGCAGCCATCTGCAAATCTAAGCATCCCGACGCATAGACCGGCACGGTCGGTTCAGGCGTCGGGGCGTTTGCGGAGCTCCTTGACCTCGCTGCGCCGCTTCTTGGCGCGCAACCGCCGCTCCTTGGAACCGCGCGAGCGGCGGGTCGGTCGCCGGGTCTTCGGCGGCGTGATCGCCTCACCCACCAGCGCCTGCAACCGCGCGATGGCGGCGTCGCGGTTCTGGTGCTGGCTGCGCTGCTCGGAGGAGTGGAGGATCAGGACACCGTCGTTGGTGATCCGCGATCCGAGCCGGTCGAGGATCCGGGCACGCTGGGCCTCGTTCAGCGAACGCGACTCCCGCACGTTCCAACGCAGCTCCACCTTGGAGTCGGTGGTGTTGACCCCCTGCCCGCCCGGACCGGAGGACCGGGATGCGGACAGGTCGAGCTCCGCCTCGGGGATCGAGACGCCGCGTGCGATCGGGATGCTGGCCACGGGAGGACGGTAACGGCACCGCCCGTGGTCGGGCGGTGCCGTCCCCTCCCCCCGGTCGGATCAGTCGCGCGGCAGCAGGCAACGGAACGGACCGAGCTCGCTCGGATCGACCGTGGGCAGGATGGCGGCGAGCTCGTCGAACTCGGCCGGCGAGAACCAGCGACCCGGGGTCCCGGCGTCCGCGGCGGCGTCCGTCCCCTCCGAGAGGTCGACGCGGTAGGCGTCGAAGCCTCGGCGCTGGTCGTTGCCGAAGATGTGGAACACCCCGTCCCGGTCGACCGACGGGGCCTTGACGGCCCAGGTGTCGGCGTCCTCGAACCGGAAGCTGGCCACCTCACGCATCCCGACGCCGGTGTCGCCGAGGGCCACGCCGACCAGACCCGACAGGTCGACCACACGCACCCCGCCGTTGTAGAAGGCGATGGTCATCAGCTGCTCGTCCTCGTGCAGCTCGAACACGTGCGCGGTGCAGGTCCCGAGCCCGTCGGTGGTCGGGCCGAACAGCGCGACGTTCCAGTACCCGACCTTGACCGGGTTCTGTTCGCGGTCGCCGGTGACGTCGTAGACGTGCACACCGCCGTTCGGGCACTGCCCCGTCGGGGAGGCCCCGGCCACCTCGTCCTCGACGATGAGGAAGTCACGTTCACCGAGGATCGGATCGTCGATGGTGATCGGGCTGGCCTGGTGCTCGACGTTGATCATCGGGTCGACGAAGGAGCTGATCAGCTCGGGCGCCGCCGGGTCGGTGGTGTCGATGATGACCGTCTGCGAGAGCGCCGCCGAGTACGCCCGTGTGCCCTCGGTGTTGAAGGTGATGTCGTGCGACTCGGTGCCGAGACCGGGACGGATCGGCAGCGGCACGAAGGCGACCTGCTGCGGTGCGGACAGGTCCCGGATGTCCACCACCTCGATACCGACCTCACCGACCACGGAGACGATCAGCTCGGAGTTCGAGTTGTAGAGGTAGTCGCCGCTCGGGTGCACGGTCTGGTTGTGCGAGCCCTTCGGGAACGACACGAACGAGGCGAGGGTCGGCGCCAGCGGGTCGGTCACGTCGGCGATGAACGTGCCGGGTCCCAGCTCGCCGGGGCTGCCGAACCCGAGCGCCTCCGCCTCCTGGAAACAGGCCGAGTCGGTCCGTGTCTGGGCGGCGTACCCGCTGTCGCGCGTGTAGGCGACCAGCCAGCGGCCGTCGCGCTCGAAGACCTGGACGTCACCCTGCGCGATGGCGCAGTCGTAGACGCTCACGAGCTCCGGCGCTTCCGGGTCGGTCACATCGATGATCTGGAGCCCGTTGGTGTAGGCACCGGCGAAGGCGAACGTCCGCTCCTCGGTGACCGTCTCGACGCGGGCGGGCGCCTTGCCCTTGCCCTTCCCCTTGCCGCGCGGCGTCTCGATCTGCCGTTCGACGCTGATGGTGGCGAACTCGAGGTCGCTGCCCTGGTTCGGGGCGGCACCGTCGCGCCCCTCGTAGGTGATGTTGGCGACGTGCTCGATGTTGTGGGGCGCGTCGGCCACCGTCAGCGACGGCACCCCGAGCCCGACGTCGACGCCGGCGAGGTCAGCGCCGCTGACCGGCAGGAAGCCGGTGCTGAGCGCTGCGGCCGCAGCCAGGACCAGGAGACGCGATCGGGTGGGGCGCACGGTGACCTCCGCTCGGCGCGGGACGTTCGCCCGGCCTCGGTGGTCCCTTCCGCGTCGCCCCGCCCATCCCCTACCGACCGCGCGCCGTTCGCGCACCGCGGACCGCTGCCATCACCGCCGGAGGGTCGCGCCGACCGCCTCCGCAGCGGTGGCGACCGCCTCGATCACCTGCTTCTCGTCGGCATCGGTGAGCTGCCGTTCAGGGGACTGCAGCCGGAGCCTCACCGCCACGCTGCGGTGGCCCTCGCCGACCTGGGCGCCGCGGTACTCGTCGAAGAACCACAGCGCATCGAGCAGTTCGCCCGCCCCGTCCCGCGCGACCCGCTCCAGCGTGGCGTACGGGACGCTGTCTGGGGCGACGAGCGCCACATCGATGGTGAGCGCGGGGTGTCTGGTCAGGGGACGAGCCGTCACCGGGTCGGTCCCCTCCGCCACGGCCCGGAGGAACGGCTCGAGCAGCAGTTCGGCGACGACCACCGGTTCGGGCAGGTCGCGTCGATCGGCCTCGTCGGGGTGCAGCTCGCCCGCGATGCCCACCTCGTGGCCACCGAGCTGGAGCGCGACGCTCCGACCGGGGTGGAACCCGTCGCGTTCCACCGGGACGCGGACGAGCCGGTGCGCTCCTCGTCCGACCGTGGCGCGAGCGACGACGCCGTCGAGCACGGCGAGCAGGTCGGCGACCGCCCACCGGTCGTCCGGGTCGAGCCAGTCGTCCCCGAGCCGCAGCCCCTGCGCGGCGAGGCCGAGCGTCCGCGGTTGGACCGGCAGATCGCGGCCCTCCGGGTCGCGCCACCGCCACCCGGGGCCGCCGAGGACCTCCCGCGCGCCGTCGAGCGACACCTCGATCGCGTCGCCGACGGGCCGGAACACCCGACCGACCTCGAACAACGCGGTCCCGGGCCGTCCCTGGCCGACGTTGCGACGGACCGCCTGGAGGAGCCCTTCGACCAGCGACGGACGCATCGCTGCCGCGTCCTTGGCGAGCGGGTTGGCGAGCTCGACGCGGCCGTCCGTCGGCACCACCCCTTCGAGCGCCTCGACGCCGACGAAGGGGCGCGTGACGGCCTCGTGGAGGCCGGCGGCGCGGACGAGGTCGCGCATCTCGCGTTCGAGCCGCTGCGCCACCGTCAGGCCGCCGATGGTCGTCAGTGCCGGGAGCCGCGCGGGGATGGTGTCGTAGCCGTGGAGGCGTGCGACCTCCTCGGCGACGTCGGCCTCCCGTCGCAGGTCGCCGCGCCAGGACGGCGGGGTGACGAGGAGCCGGTCGGGACCCACGATCTCGACCTCGGCATCCGACCGGCGGAGCATCGCCGCCTGCCGTTCGGTGTTCAGCGCGTCGACGGCGACCAGCGCCCGCACGCGGGCGGTGTCGACCTCGACCGGATCCGTCACCACGAAGTCGGGCGGTGTCGCCGCCGCCACGGTGGTCGTCCCGACGGCTCGCGCACCGGCGAGTTCGGTCAACAGCGCGACCGCCCGTGCCGCGGCCCGGGCGGCGCCGTTCGGATCGACCCGTCGTTCGAACCGCTGGGAGGCTTCGCTCACCAGGTTCAGGCGACGCGAGGTGGCACGGATCGAGGCTGGCTCCCAGACGGCCGCCTCGATCAGGACGCGGGTGGTGCCGGCGGAGACCTCGGAGTCGCGGCCGCCCATGACCCCCGCGAGGCTCACCGGCCGTTCCGCGTCGTCGATGACCAGGTCGCCGGGCTGCAGGGTCCGTTCCTGGTCGTCGAGCGTGGTCAGTTGCTCCCCACCGGTCGACCGGCGGACGGTCAGCGATGGGCCTCGGAGCTGATCGAGGTCGAAGGCGTGGAGCGGCTGGCCGAGCTCGAGCATCACGTAGTTGGTGACGTCGACGACCACGTCGATGGACCGTACGCCGCACTGGGCGAGCCGCTGCTGGAGCCACGGTGGGGACGGCTGCACCGCCACGTGCTCGAGCGACCAGGCGACGAACGAGGCGCACCCCTCGGTGTCGAGCGTCACCGGGATGCCCGCATCGGGGTGCGGTGCGGGGACCTCCGGCGCCTGCCAGGTGGTGTCGAGGATGGCCGCGAGGTCGCGGGCGACGCCGAGGATCGACAGGTGATCGCCACGATCCGCCTGGACCGCGATCTCGATGACCGGCTCGCCGATGGGGAGCAGGTCGGCGAGGGCGACCCCGAGCGGGGTGCCCTCCGGCAGGACGAGGATGCCGTCGTGGTCGTCGCCGAGCTGCAGCTCCCGGGCCGACGCGATCATCCCGTTGGACACGACCCCACGGATCTCGCGCTGCGACATCTCCATGCCGGGGATGGCGGAGCCGGGGAACGCGTGGGCGACCACGTCACCGACGTCGAAGTTCACGGCGCCGCAGACCAGCTCGATCGATCCCTCGCCGCCCTCGCCGGTGACGTGGGCGACGCGGAGCTTGTCGGCGTCGGGGTGCGGTGCCCAGTCGAGCACCCGGGCGGTCCGCACGCCGCGGGTCCCCGCGCCGGGGGTGGTGACCTCCTCGACCTCGAGGCCGTTGCCGCTCATCACCTCGACGAGCGCGTCGACGTCGATCGATCCGTCGGGACGTGCGACGGACGTCGACGACAGGTCGACGTGGGCGGCGAGCCAGGACAGCGGGAGCTTCAAGGGTGTGCCTCCTCGAGGGGCGAGGTGCGGGCCGCAGCGGGCCGGTTCAGAACCTGGTCAGGAAGCGCACGTCGCTGTCGAACAGGTCACGGATGTCGCTGACGCCGTGCCGCAGCATGGCCACGCGTTCGACCCCGATCCCGAAGGCGAACCCGGTGTAGCGGTCCGGATCGATCCCGCACGCCGTGAGCACGTTGGGATCGACCATGCCGGCGCCGAGGATCTCGAGCCATCCGGATGGATGTCCTTCGAAGGTCACGTCGATCTCGGCCGACGGCTCGGTGAACGGGAAGAACGACGGGCGCATCCGGATCTGGCGGTCGGCGCCGAACAGACGCCGCGCGAAGGCGAGCAACGTGCCACGCAGGTGGGCCATCGTGATCCCCTCGGCGACGACGAGCCCCTCGACCTGGGTGAACACCGGTGAGTGGGTCGCATCGACCGCGTCCGCGCGGAAGACGCGTCCGGGACAGACCACGGCGATGGGCGGTTCCTGGGTGGTCATCACCCGCGCCTGGACCGGCGAGGTGTGGGTCCGCAGGACCACGTCGTCCTCGCGGGACACGTAGATGGTGTCCATCTCCTGCCGCGCGGGGTGGTCGGGTTCGATGTTGAGCAGGTCGAAGTTGTAGGTGCCGGATTCGACCTCGGGCCCCTCGGCGACGGCGAACCCCATGCCGACGAAGACGTCGAGCATCTCGTGCTCGACCTGCGTCAGCAGGTGCGGACGACCGACCGGTAGGCGCCGCGCCGGCACCGTGAGGTCGAGGCGTTCGGCCTCGAGCCGAGCCCGCAGCGCGTCGGCGGCGAGCTGGTCACGTCGTGCGTCGTAGGCCGCCGCGAAGGCGGCTTTGAAGGCGTTGAGCTGCTGGCCCCGCTCCTTGCGCTCGTCGGGGGTCAGGTCCCGCATGCCCTGCTGCAGCTCGGCGAGCGGCGAACGCTTGCCGGTGAACCGCACCCGCACCTCGTCGAGCGCGTCGAGGTCGCTCGCGTCCGACGCGGCCCTGGTGGCCTCGTCCTGGAGCTCGTTGAGGTCGGTCACGCTGGAGCCGTTCGGGGTCGGTTCGGTCACGTGGTCGTCGGCGGCCCAGCGTAGACGCGCGTGGTACGGCAGCCGGTCGCGCGCCGAAGCGGCCCATCGCCGACGTCCGGAGGGTGGTCAGCCCACGCGGTCGACGGGGAGGTGCACGTGGAAGTGGGCACCGGTGGGCGCGTCGGCATCGATCCAGACCCGTCCGCCGTGCGCTTCGACCAGGCCGCGCGTGATGTAGAGACCGAGGCCGGTCCCCGCGCGGCGCACGCCCCGCCCGCGACCGAACTTCTGGAAGACGAGCCGGTGCTGATCCTCCGGGACGCCGGGTCCCTCGTCGGCGACGACGATGTGCAGCTCGTCCCCATCGAACTCGATGCGGACCTCGACGCGCCCCTCGGCGTACCCGAGCGCGTTCTCGACCAGGTTGACCAGCACCTGCTCGAGCTTGTCGGCGTCCACCAGCAGCGGCGGGAGATCGTCGGCAGCGATGAGGTCGATCACCCGGTCGCCGCCGGCCTCGTGGTGGCGGGCCTTGTCGATCACGGCGGACGTGAGCGCCAGGACGTCCACCCGGCTGCGGTGGAGCTGGACCCGTCCGGCATCGATCCGCGAGACGTCGAGCAACTCCTTGAGCAGCCGGGTGACGCGATCGGCGTCGGCGTCGATGGTCTCGAGCATCGCCCGCTTCTGCTCGTCCGAGAACCGGTCCCAGCGGGCGAGCAGGGTGCGCGTGAACCCCTTGACGCTGGTCAGCGGTGAGCGGATCTCGTGGCTGACCGTGGCGACCACGTCACCTCGGACGGCGTCGAGGTGTTCGCGTCGGCCGGCGCTCCGCGCGGTCAGGACGAGCTGACCACCGTGCCAGCGGCCGGCCACGGCCACGGGCCGGTCGCGGTGCCCGTCGGCCACGCGCAGGACCCGCTCCGCGAGCCGGTCCCCGACCGTCGGCGGCGTGACCGAGATCCGGAAGCGGGTCCGGGCGTCGTCGCAGAGGGTCAGGACGTCGTCGAGCGCCCGGCCGACAGCGTCCGGCCCGAGACCGAGGAGCGTCGCCGCACGATCGTTGACCGTGGCGATGCGGCCGTCGTCGGCGATCACCACCACGGCCTCGGGGAGGGTGTCCAGGATCGAGCGCTCGTCGGCCACGCACCACCTCCCCACGAAGATCGCCGCCCGACCCTACAGGTTCGGCCGCGTTCGCAGGGTGCGCACCACCGCGAAGCAGGCGACAGCTGCCGCTGCGGCGACGTTGAGCGACTCCGCGCGCCCGACGATCGGGATGGCCAGGGTGCCGTCGAGCTCGGAGGCGTCGGCCAGCCCGTGCGCCTCGCTGCCGAGCACGAGCGCGACCGGTGCCTCGCCCGGATCGAGGTCGTAGACCGAACGTGGCCCACCCGCATCGAGCCCGAGCACCGTTCGGCCCTCCGCGCGGCAGGCTCGCAGCAGCGCCGCCCGGTCGACATCGACGGCGATCGGCAGGTGGTAGGTCGAACCGACGGCGCTGCGTGCAGCCTTCGGGCCGAAGGGATCCGCGCTGCCGGTCAGGACGACCACGCCACCGGCTCCGGCGGCATCTGCGGTCCGCACGATGGTGCCGACGTTGCCGGGGTCGCTGACCCGATCGAGCACGACCACCAGCTCCCCGATCAGCGCACCACCGAGGTCGCAGGCCGGTGTGCGGGCGACCGCCACGATCCCCTGCGGCGTGGCCGCGTCCGCGATGGCGGCCAGCACGTGGTCGGACACCTCCGTCACCCGCATCCCGGGTGGGAGGTCGAGCCCCTCGGCCCGTCCCGGCGCGATGAACACCTCGTCGACCACACCGGCGGCGAGCGCCTCGGCGACCGCGCGGGGACCCTCGACCAGGTGCTGACCACGCCGAAGCCGCTCCCGCCGGCGCGCGAGCGCGGCAGCGTCACGCACCCGCGGGTTGCGGGTCGAGGTCAGCTCGGGTCCCTCGGTCACGGTCCCTCGTGCGGTTCGGCAGGTCCACCAACCGGTACGGGCCCGGCGGGTGCGTGACGGCACCGATGCACGGGGCGTCCTGTCACTCTTCGGTAGCGGCCCGTGCGTACGCCGCGAGATGCATGACGTAGCTCGGGTACAGCTCGCGCGCCGAGGCGACCCCGGCCGCGAGCTTGTCGAGGTCGATCTCGTCGTAGAGGTGAACGATGACGTTCCGCAACCCCGCCGATGCGGCGAGTCCCTCGGCGAGCTCATGTGGCAGCGCTCCCGCGTCCGCCGCGCCGGCGAACGATGCTCGGTACGTCTCGGGCGAGCGCCCGACCGACGTGCTCACCACGTGGGTGTTGAGCTTGACGGCCGCCTCGACGAGCACCGACAGAACGCGCTCGGTGGTGGCGAGCCGCTGCCAATCAGACCGCAGTTCCTCGACGCCGTTCGGCTCGAGCTCATCGAGGCGACCGAGCGCACGACGGATGTCGCCGAGCCGGCGTTGCACCGCGTCGATGTCGAGGCGTCGCGGCGTCACACCGTGGTCCTCGGACGGACCCCTTCGGCCATCAGCTCGAGGTCGAGCAGGCGGAGCCAGCGCGTGTCGAGGTGCTGGGCGAGCGCTTCCATCTGCTGCTCGGCGAACCTCCCCGGGACGCGCTCGTGGATCGGGATCCCCTCGTAGACGGCGGCGCGCAGCACCACGTTGGCGGTGGCGAGGTCGACGAGATCGACCAGCTCGGAACCGACCAGGCGGTAGATGTCGGACAGCAGCTGCCAGTGATCGATCCGTGACGCAGCGAGGTAGCCGAGGTCGAGATCGTGCGCCGTGGCCTCCTCACGCGAGGCGCTGCCGAACAGCACGAGCAGGTCGAGATCGTACCGCTCCGCGAGGCGCGTCACCTCGTCGTCCTCCACGGCGAGGTCGAGACGCCGCAGCGCCTCGGAAGCGTCGGAGCTCAGCCGGTCCACACCGCTGAGGGTACGCGAGAGACCCACCGAACCTCACGAGGCCGTCATGCCCGGCGTACGACTGAGCGGTCGGACGGTTCAGGCCGCGTCCGACTCGAGCGCCTTCTTGGCGGTCGCGACGATGGCCCCGAAGGCCGCCTGATCGCGGACGGCGAGGTCGGCGAGCACCTTGCGGTCCAGGGTGATCTCGGCGAGCTTCAGCCCGTGCATGAGGCGGCTGTAGGACAGTCCCTCGACGCGGGCCTGCGCGTTGATCCGGGTGATCCACAGCTGGCGGAAGTCACCCTTGCGGGCACGCCGGTCGCGGTAGGCGTACCGCTCGGCGTGGTAGACGGCCTCCTTGGCCACCTTGAACCGGCGGCTGCGGGCTCCGCGGAACCCCTTCGCACGGTCGAGGACGGCCCTGTGGCTCTTCTTGGCGTGGACGCCACGCTTCACGCGCGCCATCGTGGTGCTCCTTCGTCGGCTGCCAGGGGGCAGCTGCGGTGGTCTCGTCGCGCGTCCCGGATCGACCCGGGACGTCGCGTCACTTGTTCAGCAGACGCTTGATCTTGGCGGCGTCGCCGGGAGCCAGGACGGTGTCGCCCGAGAGCCGGCGCTTGCGGGCCGCCGACTTCTTCTCGAGGATGTGCGCCCGGTTCTTCTGGCGCACCATCACCTTGCCGTTCCGCGTCACGCGGAAGCGCTTCTTCGCGCCGCTGTGGGTCTTCTGCTTGGGCATGTCGTGTTCCTGGCTGTCGTTCGGGTTGGTCAGTCGGTGGTCGGCTCGGCGGCGGGTGCCTCGTCGGCGGCCTGATCGTCGGGGGCCTGGTCGTCAGCCTGATCGTCCGCCTGGTCGTCCGGGGCATCCGCGGCCGCGGCGGCGTCGGCGTCGGCCTTCAACGCGGCCTTGTTCTTGTGGGGCGCGAGCACCATCACCATGTTGCGGCCGTCGACCTTGGGCTCGAGCTCGACCGAGGCGAGCTCCTGCATGTCGTCGGCCAGACGGTCGAGCAGGACCTTGCCGAGCTCGGTGTGGGTCATCTCACGACCGCGGAACATGATCGACGCCCGGACCTTCGACCCGGCCTCGAGGAAGCGGCGCACGTGGCCGGATTTCGTGCCGTAGTCGTTGGTCGAGATCTTCGGGCGCATCTTGATCTCTTTGACCACGATCTGGTTCTGGCGCTTGCGCGCCTCCTTGTCCTTCTGCGTCTGCTGGTACTTCTGCTTGCCGTAATCCATGATCCGGCAGACGGGTGGATCGGCCTGGGCGGCGACCTCGACGAGGTCGAGCTCCTGCTCGCGCGCACGGCGCAGGGCCTGGGCGAGCGGGACGATGCCCACCTGCGTCCCGTCGGCGTCCACGAGGCGGACGCGCGGGACCTTGATGTCGGCGTTGAGACGCTGCTGCTGGTCGTTGATGCTGCTGCCTCCTCGGCGTGGGGGGTGCGGTCGCGGTCGGCGTCCGTGGTGCCAGCCCGAGGGGCTCGACACGCCAGAACGGCGACCCATCGGGCCGCCGTTCGCGTCACCGGTCCACACGTGGCGCCCCGCGCGAGGCGGGGCGGGGCGGACGGGGACCCGGGCAGGCGACCTGTCGGGTGGGTGGCACGGAGCGGTGGCGAGCTGTCGCTGCCGGTCCGGCACCTCTTGGTATGCGGTTGGCACGTGCCGCGAGGGCGCGTGCCCGATCAGGCTACCACCCGCGGTGAAGGGCCGCCGTGGCGGGGACGATCAGCGTCCCGGGACCCACAGCCGCGACCCGGCCGCCGGTGGCTCATCGGGAGGTGAGGTCGGCGCTCCCCCGGCGCTCTGCGTGGCAGCGGTGGCACCACCACCACTTCCGGCGGGTGCAGCGGCGGCGTCACCGAGGTCGTCGGGCTCGACGTGGCCCTGAGCAGCCGCCTCGGCGACCTCACGTTCGGCTTCGACCTGCGCGACGCGGAGCTGGGCGAGCACGTCGTCCACCTGCTGCAGCATCTCGGCCGGCAGGTGGGGCCGAGCCCCATCGACAACCGACGCGGACAGGTCGAGCAGCAGCCGGCCGTCGCGCCGACCGAGCTTGACCTGCGCGGCGTTCAGCAGCGCCGAGATCACCTCGGCGATGACCTGCCCGGCGGGGGCGCCACGGAGCTGGCTGAGGTAGGCGCGAACCTCCTCCTCGGACGGTTGCTCACCGGGGCCGGGGACGTCGGACACGTGCGCTCCTGAGGTCTGGTCGAGGGGGGACCCGGACACACGCGGGGCGGGCGGCCGGGGTGCTCGAGCCTAGCGTCACCGCCGATCCCGCCCGATCGGCGGGCAACGCCGCTCGCCTACGATCGCTGCCGCGGTGCACGGTCGCGCCCCGCCCCGTCAGGAGCCACCGGTGAAGACCTTCGACAGCCTGTTCGCGGAGCTCCAGCAGCGGGCTGTGGAGCGTCCTGCCGGTTCCGGGACGGTCGCCGCCCTCGACGCCGGCGTGCACGCCATCGGCAAGAAGGTCGTCGAGGAGGCCGCTGAGGTCTGGATGGCCGCGGAGCACGAGGGCCCCGAACGCACCGCCGAGGAGATCAGCCAGCTCCTGTACCACCTGCAGGTGCTGATGCTCGCCGCGGGGCTCGAACTCGACGACGTCTACGCTCACCTCTGAGCTGTCCGGCAACCCCCACACCCCCGTCGAGCGACACGTTCGCGCTCGACCGCGAGCGACCACCACGAAGGCCCGTTGATGTTGCGCGTCGCCATCCCAAACAAGGGCACCCTGTCCGAGGCCGCCTCAGAGCTGCTCGTCGAGGCGGGCTACCGCCAACGACGCGACAGCCGCGAGCTCGTGCTCGTGGACCCCGACCACGACGTGGAGTTCTTCTTCCTGCGGCCACGGGACATCGCCACCTACGTGGGCTCGGGGCGCATCGACCTCGGCCTGACCGGTCGCGACCTGCTGCTCGACTCCGAGACCGACGCCGAGGAGGTGCTCGCGCTCGGCTTCGGCGGATCGACGTTCCGCTACGCCGCGGTCGCGGGATCGGTCAGCAGCGTCGAGGCCTTCGCCGGCAAGCGTGTCGCGACGTCGTACGCGGGCATCGTCCGTCGCGATCTGGCGGAGCGTGGCATCGACGCGGAGGTGGTGCGGCTCGATGGCGCGGTCGAGACCGCCGTCCGGCTCGGCGTCGCGGACGTGATCGCTGACGTGGTCTCGACCGGCACGACCCTGCGCCAGGCGGGCCTCGAGGTCGTCGGTGACCCGATCCTGCGCAGCGAGGCGGTGCTGATCCGGCGTACCGGGGCACCCGACGACCCGCAGGTCGAGCAGCTGGTTCGCCGCATCAACGGCGTGATCATCGCCCGTCGCTACGTGATGATCGACTACGACGTCCGCGTCGAGCACGTCGACGCGGCCCTGCCCCTCACCCCCGGCATCGAGTCCCCCACCGTCAGCCCGTTGCACGACCAGGGCTGGGTCGCGGTACGGGCCATGGTCGAGCGCAAGGGCACCAACCGCGTGATGGACGAGCTGTGGGCCATCGGCGCCCGCGGGATCCTGGTCACCGACATCCTGGCGTGCCGGCTGTAACGATCAGCGGTAGCTGAGCTTGGTGGAGCACGCCGGCCAGGCGCCCCAGCCCTGGCGGGACAGGAGGATCTCGGCGCGCTCGATCTGTTCGGTCTTCGTGGCGTGGTGCGGGTAACCGCTCCCGCCGACCCACTTCCACGACGAGAGGTTGAACTGCAGCCCGCCGTAGTAGCCGTTGCCGGTGTTGATCGACCAGTTGCCGCCCGACTCGCAGCGGGCCAGGTCCTCCCAGATGCGCAGCCGGTCCGCAGCAGCCGTCTCGGCAGCAGCCTTCGCTGCGGCTTCCTCCTCGGCCTTGCGGCGGGCCTCCTCCTCGAGGCGGCGCTGCTCGGCGAGGCGGTCGATCTCGGCCTGCTGCACCTCACGCTCGGCGAGCGTGACCGGCGTCACGGTCGGGACGTACCCGAGCGCGCGGGCGAGGAAGATCGCCGACTGGCCCCGCGTGATCGGTGCGTTGGTGCAGAAGTGGGTGGCTCGTGTACCGCAGCCCGCCGTGATACCCGCCGCGGCCAGGCGCTCGATCGCGGGCCCGTGGGTCGTGCCGCCGTCGAGGAAGAAACGCTCCTCGGTCGCAGGCAGGTCGAGCGCTGCGTCGATCATCGAGGCGAGCTGGCCCCGGGTGATGGCGGTCGCCGGGCAGTACTCGGTCGGCGTGCATCCCCGGACCACGCCCGCGTCGGCGAGGGTCTCGATCTGCGACGCGTGCGAGTTCTCGGTGAGGTCGGAGAAGGTGACGGTCTCGGATGGCTCGAGCTCCAGCGCTCGGACCAGGAAGGTGGCGAGCTGGTCGCGGCGGAGCAGGTCGCTGGGGCAGTAGGCGTCGTCGCTGCAACCCTGGGTGATGTCGTTGAGGGACAGCGCGGTGACGGCCGGCTCGTAGGTGGTGCCGTCGGTGTCGGCGAAGCCCGTCGCAGCGGCTTGCCCCTGGGACATCGGGAGGGTGAGCGCGAGGAGGGCCGCGAGCAGGACGAGCAGCGACCTGCGGGCGTGGCGGAGCAGCACGGAGCGATCTCCTGGGGTGAAGGGACGCCCGCATCACGCGGGCTGGGAGGGCGGCACCCGGACGGCTCACGGGGCGGCGCTGGAGAAGGTGACCGGCCGTGCACGGATGGGCAAGTCAACGGACAGTGTCCGTGTGGATGAGGCCCGCGGGTCAGCCCGTTGGTTGCGCGGTGAACAGATCGGCCCCCGGGACCGCGGCGTCCGGGGACGCGATCACCGTCAGGGAGCGCGTGGCACGCGTCACAGCGACGTACAGCTGGTGGAGGCCGACGCTCGACGACGATGCGATCGCGTCCGGCGCGACCACGATCACGTCGTCGAACTCGAGGCCCTTGACCGTGCGCGGGTCGTGCACCCGCACCCGTTCCGTGCGCTCCGCGACATCCGGCACCGCCCCCTCGACGGCGGCCTGGAGCGCGGCGAGGTCCTCGTCGGGCCCGATCACCGCGACCATCCCCTCGTGGCGGGCGAGGAGGTCGACCACCGCCGCGGCGGCCAACGCCGGCAGGTCCTCACCCCGCTGCAACCGGGGTCGCCGGCCGGCGCTGCGGACCGCCGTCGGCACCGCAGCCGGGTCGTGACCCGCCGCTGCGAGGACCTCACGGGCGACGTCGACGATCTCGGAGGGGGTGCGGTAGTTGACCGACAGGCGGGTCACCTGCACGTCGCGGCGTCCGATCAGCTCGGCGATGGCTGCCCAGGTCGCAGGCTCGGCCACGCGGCTGCGCTGGGCGAGGTCTCCGACCACCGTCCACGACGCGTAGGGGCCGCGGCGGGCCACCGTGCGCCACTGCATCGGGCTGAGGTCCTGGGCTTCGTCGACCACGACGTGAGCGAAGTCGCGGTACCCCGGTGCCGCGACATCGGCGATCTCGACCTCGACCCGGAGCCGGTCGCTGGTGAGACGGATGCCCCCGTCGTCGCGTTCCGCTGGTCGTTCGCGTCTCGCCGGCGGCGGGCCGAGCAGCGCCGCGACCTCGTCGAGCAACGCGACGTCGTCGGTGGTCCAGGCGGCCGCCCCGGCCCAGGCTTCCACGAGCAGCGCACGCTGGTCGGCACCGACGAGGTCACCTGCCACCGAACGGACGTCGACCTCGCCACCGGCCAGCCGCCCGAGGACCTCGACGGGGTCGAGCACCGGCCACCAGCAGCGTCTCAGCATCGTCACGCCGGCAGCGTCCTCGATCGCGGCGTCGAAACCCGACCCGCGGCGTTCCTCGGGCGGTCGGCCGCCAGCCGCACGGTGGGCCGACCGCCACGCCTTCCAGAGGGCGGCGCGCAGCGAGTCCTCAGCCGCGTGCGCCCGCCCGTGGTAGCTCGCGCCCGCCCGGTCCGCGCGCACGCCCTCGAGTAGACGTCGACGGACCGTCGTGAGCGTCCGTGCGTCGACGCGGGCGGTCGTGGCCTCGAAGGTCACCCGCGTGTCCGGGGGTAGCGGCGGCGGGGCCTGCTGCACCAGCCGCCGGCAGACGGCGGCCATGGTCAGATCTCCCTTGACTGCGGCGACCTCCGGGCGGTCCCAACCGGCCACCACGGCACCCGGTGGCGCGAAGCCACCGAGCGATCGCTGCACCGCGCGGTCCTCGCCCAGCGAGGGCAGGACGCGTGAGGTGTGCTCGGTGAAGGCGGCCGAGGGGCCGACGACCAACACGCCTCGGCCTTCGAACCGTTCACGGTCCTCGTACAGCAGGTAGGCCACCCGGTGGAGGGCGACGACGGTCTTGCCCGTGCCGGGACCACCGGCGACCACGAGCGTCCCCGTCGCCGGCGCTCGGATGATGCGGTCCTGGTCGGCCTGGATCGTCGCCACGATGTCGCCGAGGTGGCCGGTCCGCACGCGCGACAGCGCCGCGAGCAGGGCCCCCTGGCCCGTGACGGCCGTGATGTCGAGGCGGTCCGCGGCGTCGGCGTCGAGCACCTCGTCGTCGAGGTCGTGGACGCGGCGGCCGCGGGTCGACAGCGTGCGCCGGCGGACGACACCGTGGGGGCGTGCCGGCGTCGCCCGGTAGAACGCACCGGCCGCCGGTGCTCGCCAATCGACGAGCAGCACGTCGCCGGTTTCGTCGATGACCGAGACGCGTCCGACGTGGAGCGTGTCACCGTCGGTCAGGTCGAGCCGGCCGAACGCGAGGGACTCGATGTCACCGAAGGTCAAGCGGGCGGCGCGGACGGCGTGGTGGTGGGCGGTGACGTCCCGCTCGAAGACGGCCTGGAAGGTGCCGCTGCCCGGCTCGCGGTTGGCCGCGACACGGCGTGCCTCGGCACGCTGGCGCAGGGTCTCGACCCGGTCGTGGACGAGGTCGAGGTGCGTCTGCTCCTCGGCGATCGCGGCCCGCTTGGCACCCGGCGCGGGTTCACGCTCCCCCACGTCGGCACCAGGCTCGGGATCGGCCGGGTTCACAGCCCCTGGAGCAACCGTGCGGTCTCGACCGCCGCCAGCGCGGAATCGGCGCCCTTGTTGCCAAGCTTGCCGCCGGCCCGCTCCACCGCCTGCTCCCAGGTGTCGGTCGTCAGGACACCGAACGCGACCGGGATGCCGTGCGCGCGGGACACCGCCGACGCGCCGGACGCGCACTCCCCCGCCACGTAGTCGAAGTGCGGGGTGGCGCCCCGGACCACGCACCCGAGGGCCACGAGCGCGTCGACCTCACCGGACGCGGCGAACCTCTCGAGGACGACCGGCAACTCGAACGCCCCGGGGACCCACGCGACCTGGATGTCGGACGCCATCGCCTTGTGCCGCAGCAGCGCGTCGACCGCGCCGTCCACCAGCTGCTGGACGACGGTCTCGTTGAACCGAGCAGCGACGATGCCGACGCGCAGACCCGCGGCGTCGAGGGTGCCGGTGTGGACGCGGACGTCGTCCGCATCCGGGGTCCGGGCGTGGGAGCTCACGGCTGGTCCTCTCGTTCGGTGGTGCGGGGAGCGTCGGGCCGCGCGGCCGCGGCCCCGACGGGCGCTGCATCCTCGCGCACCAGCGTGTCCGGTGCCGCATCGTCGTCGGGTGGCGGCGCCATCGCGCTCCCCCGAGGGCTGGGCTTGCTGACCCGCCGGGGCGCGGTCGAGCGTTGCCCGGCGATGTCACCGACGCCGGTCGAGACCGCCTCGACCTCACCCGACATCACGTGCCCCATCCGGGCCACCTTCGTGGCCAGGTACGCGGCGTTGTCCGCGTTCGGAACGACCTCGACGGGGATCCGGTCGGTGACCGACAGGCCGAACCCGCCGAGCGCCGCGCGCTTCTCGGGGTTGTTGGTCAGCAGGCGCAACGTCGACAGGCCGAGGTCGGCCAGGATCATGGCCCCGGTGCCGTAGTCGCGAGCGTCGGCGGGGAACCCCAGCTGGAGGTTCGCGTCGACGGTGTCCACGCCGGCGTCCTGGAGCTCGTAGGCCTGCAGCTTGTGGAGCAGGCCGATCCCGCGACCCTCGTGTCCCCGCAGGTAGACGATGACGCCCTCGCCCTCGTCGGCGATGCGGGCCATGGCGAGGTCGAGCTGGGGACCGCAGTCGCAACGCAGCGACCGGAACACGTCACCGGTGAGGCACTCGGAGTGCATGCGGACGAGCACGTCGCTCTTGCCCTCGGGCTCGCCGTGGAGCAGCGCGATGGATTCCGAACCGTCGAACGCGGCGCGGTAGCCGATCATGCGCCACGCGCCGTACGGCGTCGGCAGCTTGGCGACCGCGATCCGCTCGACCTGGGCGCTCTCGTGCTCGCGTCGGTAGGCGATCAGGTCTGCGATGGTGACCAGCAGCAGGTCGTGCTCGGCGCAGAAACGCTCCAGATCGGGCAGCCGTGCCATCGATCCGTCGTCGTTGACGACCTCGCAGATCACCGCAGCGGGGCGACGACCAGCCAGCCGCGCGAGGTCGACCGACGCCTCGGTGTGCCCGGGCCGGCGCAGCACCCCACCGGGGTGGTAGCGCAAGGGGAAGACGTGGCCGGGCCGCGACACGTCGCTCGGAACCGAATCGGCGTCGGCCAACACCTGCAGCGTCCGCGCCCGATCCCCGGCCGAGATCCCCGTCGAGGTGCCCTCCACGGCGTCGACCGTCACGGTGTACGCGGTCCCCTTCGGGTCCTCGTTGTGGATCACCATCATCGGGATCTCGAGGCGATCGAGGTCCTCGCCGAGCAGCGGTGCGCAGACCACCCCCGACGAGTGGCGCACGATGAACCCGATCGCCTCGGGTGTCGCGGCGTCGGCCGCCATGACGAGGTCACCCTCGTTCTCACGGTCCTCGTCGTCCACGACCACGACCATGCCGCCGGCCGCGATCACGGCGACGGCCTCGTCGATGCTGGCGAAGCGGCTCACGGTGCCTCCTGGTGCGGGACGTACGGGGATGGGGCGCCGCCGGCGAGCAGGTGCACTCTCCGATCGGCGGCGCTCACGGTGCCTGCTGCTGCGGGACGTACGGGGACGGTGCGCCGCCGGCGAGCAGGTGCTCGACGTGCTTGGCGACGACGTCGGCTTCGAGGTTGACGCGGTCCCCCGCGGTGCGCACCCCGAGCGTGGTCACCTCGAGGGTGTGCGGGATCAACCCGACCCGGAAGGTGGCACGTCCGGCGGTCGTCCGCTCGACGTCGACGACGGTGAGGCTCACCCCGGTGACGGTGACCGACCCCTTCGGCACCAGGTAGCGCGCGACCTCGGCGGGGGCGGCGATCGTCAGCAAGACCGTCCCCGGCTGGTCGTCGCGGGCGACCACCTCGCCGACGGCATCGACGTGCCCCTGCACGAGGTGGCCACCGAACCGAGCGTCCGTACGCATCGCGCGTTCGAGGTTCACGGGATCGCCGGTGCGCAGACCGCCGAGCGAGGTCGCCCGCAACGTCTCAGCCATGAGGTCCGCGGTGAACCCCGCGTCGTCGAACTCGGTCACCGTCAGGCAGCAGCCGTCGACCGCGATGGAGTCACCGATGGCGACGTCCTCGACGACCCGTGAGCAGGTGACGTGCAGGCGTGCCGACGCGGCGGCCCCGTCACCCTCGGCGACGAAGGTGCGGACGCGGCCGATCTCCTCGACGATGCCGGTGAACATCAGGCGACCTCCTGCACGGCGGGGAGCCGGTCGGCGGGGACGCGCTCCCAGATCAGGTCGTCGCCCGCGCCCCCGGACCGCGTGGTGACCCACCCGGTCGTGTCCCCGTCGAGGGCCGGACGGGGGGTGCCGGTCCCGATCCCGACGGCCACGTGACGGACCAACCGGTCGACCAGGCCCGCGGCGAGCAGCGCCGATCCGAGCACCTCCCCGGGTTCGGCCAGGACGGTGTTGATGCCGTGGTCGGCCAGCGACCGGAGGGCGGCATCGAGGTCGAGCGCGCCGCCGTCGGTGACGGCGACATCAATGACCTCGGCTCCCGCTGCGGTCAGCGCCCGGCGGGCGTCCTCGTCGGCATCGGGGCGGGTGATGACGAGGGCCCCGCGGGTGACCACCCGCGCGTCGGGCGGGGTCTGGAGCCGCCCGTCGAGGACGACGGGCCTCGGTTGCGGTCGGTCGCCCAGGGCGGCGTCGCGCACGTCGAGGCCGGGGTCGTCGGCCAGCACCGTGCCGCTGCCGACGAGGACGGCGTCCACCGTGGCGCGCCACCGGTGGACCGCACGGCGTGCGAGGGGACCCGTGATCCACCGCTGCTCGGGATCGGGTGCGGCGAGGTGACCGTCGACGGTCTGCGCGAGCTTGAGGGTCACGTGGGGCCGACCGGTGCGGACGCGGGTCAGGAAACCCTCGAGGTCACCCGCGACCCATGCGCGGAACACCGGCGGCGCGAAACACACCTCGACACCGTTGGCGCGGAGGACCTCGGCGCCCCCGGCAGCCTGCGGGTTCGGGTCGGGGTGGGCGACCACGACGCGGCGCACGCCCGCCGCCAGCAACGCGCCGGTGCAGGGCGGTGTCCGGCCGTGGTGGGCGCACGGCTCGAGGGTGACCAGGGCGGTCGCACCGTCCGCAGCGCCACCAGCGGCGGTGAGCGCCGCCACCTCGGCGTGTGGAGCTCCGGGTGGGCCCGTCCACCCCTGGCCCACCTCGTCGCCATCACGGACCAGCACGCACCCGACGGCGGGGTTCGGGGAGGTCGTGCCGCGGGCACGACCCGCGATCGCGACGGCACGCGCGAGGTGGACGCGTTCGGTGGCGTCCACGGTCGGCGTCGCGGTGGCGGTCACGGACGTCCTCGGGCGGCTCGGTCGGGCGCGCAGGGGCCGGGCGCGGCGTCACGGCCGCGAACGACGGGCCCAGCGGGACGGCAGATCCACCCCGGAGAGGCGCGGAGGGAGCCTACCGGGGAGCGGCTCGCGTCCGGGACGGCGCCGTCGGGCGGGACACCTCAGGAGGGCCCGGATCCCAGCGGCAGATCGACCGCGAGGTCGACGCCCGACCCACGCTCACGCCGGCGGTCGATCGCGTAGGCCGAACCGGCGTCCTGGCGCGACTTGGCGAACCGCTTCATCTCCGTGGCGACCTCGACCATCTCCCCGGGGTGCACGAGATCGCCGGCGGCGCTCGCAGCGGCGCCGATCGACAGCGACAGGACGCCGTACCGCTGCAGGACGCCCCGCCGGTCGGCGACCTCGATGCCGCCAGCGAGCCGGTCGACCGGGTCGTAGAAGGTGGGTGCGAGCGCGTCGAACCGGTCACAGGTGGCGAGAGCGACGTCATCGGCTCGGTCGCTCGGGACGACCACCACGAAGTCGTCACCACCGACGTGGCCGATGAAGGTGTGCTCGTCACCGAGCTCGGCAGCCACCGACTGGAGCACCCCGGCGGTCGCACGGATGGCCTCATCACCGCGCAGGAAGCCGTAGTGGTCGTTGAACGGTTTGAAGGAGTCGATGTCGACGTACAGCAGGACCAGGTCGTCGCCCCGTTCGAGCCGTTCGGTGAGCTCGGTCAGGATGCGTTCGTTGCCCGGCAGACCGGTGAGCGGGTTGCGGGCGCTCTGCTGCTGCGCACGCCGCAACGCCGCCCGGACGTGGGCGAGCAGCACCTCGGCGTCGAACGGCTTGGTCAGGTAGCTGTCCGCGCCCGCGTCGAGACCTTCGACGGTGTCGGCTGCCTGACCGCGGGCGGTGAGCAGGACGACCGGCAGGTGGGCCGTGCGGGCATCCTCACGCAGGTGCCGCAGCGCCTCGAGCCCGTCCATCCTCGGCATCATCACGTCGAGCAGGACCAGGTCGGGTTCGCTGCGACGCGCACGTTCGAGACCGTCGACACCGTCGACGGCCTCGATCACCTCGAAGCCGTTCAGCGTGAGGGTGACCTCGAGGTAGGCACGGATGTCCTCGTCATCGTCGACGATGAGCACCCGCGCGGACGTCACCGGCCCGCCGTCGGCCGAGCCGCGATGGCGGCATCGAGCAGCGCACGGACGGCCGCGCTGCGGTCGTCGCGGTCGAACACCGCGGAACCGGCCACCAGGGTGTCCGCGCCCGCCGCCACCGTCCCAGCGACGGTGTCGACGGTGATCCCGCCGTCGACCTCGATGCGGAAGCTGGCATCGTTCGCGCGGCGCCAGTCGTCGGCCTCGGCGATCTTCGGTAGGACCTCGGTCATGAACGCCTGGCCGCCGAACCCGGGCTCGACGGTCATGACCAGCAGCATGTCGACGTGGGGCAGCAGCTCCTCGACCAGGGACAGCGGCAGCTTCGGCTTCAGCGCCACGCCGACGTGGGCACCACGCTCGTGGAGCTCGTGGACGATCGACAGCGGATCGTCGTCGACCTCCGGGTGGAAGGTGACCGACTCCGCCCCGAGCGCGATGAACTGCGGCGCGTAGGTGCGCGGGTCGCTGATCATCAGGTGGCAGTCGAGGAACCGGTCCGTCACCGCTCGGAGCGACTTCACCACCGGTTGGCCGATGGTCAGGTTCGGGACGTAGTGCCCGTCCATGACGTCCACGTGCAGCCACGGCACCGACGGTGCGACGTCCGCCACCTCGTCGCCCAGCCGGGCGAAATCGGCCGACAGGATCGACGGTGACACCACCAGATCGTGCACCGTCAGGTCCTCCCCTGGGACGCGTTCGGGGCCGGAGCCTACTGCCCGGTATCCGAACCCGGGCGATCCCACACCGCGATGAACATGCCATCGGTGTCGTCGTGGTCGGGCAACAGCTGTTCGCGCGCTCCGGCGACCAGATCGGGCCGGTCCCGGTCGAACGCGTCGGCCACCTCGACGGTCTCGGCCCCGGTCCAGGTGCACACCGCGTAGACCAGCCGGCCGCCCGGTGCGACCCGGTCGGCTGCAGCGCGAAGCAGCCGCGCCTGGAGCTCGGCGAGGTCACGGGCGTCGTCGGGCGTGCGACGCCAACGGACCTCGGGGCGTCGGCGCCCGACGCCGAGGCCCGTGCACGGTGCGTCGAGCAGCACGACGTCGAACCGGTCGTCGGCGGCGATCGGCGGATCCTGCGCGTCGCCGACGCGGACGTCGACGGTCAGACCCTGTCGTCGCGCCGCACCGCAGATCATCTCCGCGCGGTGCGGGTGCAGATCGATCGCCGTCACGGGTGGACCGTCCGGTCCCACCTCGGTGGCGAGGTAGGTCGTCTTGCCACCGGGGCCGGCGCACAGGTCGAGCACCCGGTCCCCCGGGGTGACGCCCGCGGCGAGCACGACCCGCTGCGAGGCCTCGTCCTGGGGGACGGCACGGCCCTCCGCGAGGGCGGGGAGCCGGCGCGGATCGGCGCCGGGCGCACGCACCGCGGCGGGAGCAGCGCCCGGGGTCGCGGTCACGCCCGCCTCGGTGAGCTCGGCGATCAGGGCGTCGCGGTCGCCGGTCGCGCGCAGGGTCAACCCCGGGGGCGCATCGTCGGCGAGCAGGATCGACTCCGTGCGATCACGACCGAACCGCTCGAGCAGGTCGCGGACGACCCAGGTGGGGTGGGCGGTGGTGCGTGCGAGGTGATCGACCGGATCGGTCGCGGCGTCGGGCCACGGCGGACCGGTACCGCGGAACTGGCGTTCGAGCGCCCGGAGGACGCCGTTGACGAAGCCGCTCGCGCCCTTGGCTCGGCCCTTCGGGACCGCTTCGCCGGCGAGCGTGACGCTCGTGGCCACGGCGGCGTGTGCGGGGACCTCGGTCCGCAGCAGCTGGAGGGCGCCCAGTCGCAGGATCCGCCGCAGCGACGGTTCGACGTCCTCGACCGGTCGGGTGAGCACGTGACCGAGGAGCCAGTCGAGCGTGCCTTCGAAGCGCAACGTGTCGTAGGCGAGGTGGCTGGCGAGGCTGCGGTCGCGGGCCTGGGTGAGGTCACCGACCGCGGCGGGGACGGCGGTGTTGGACCAGGCTCCGTCCTCGTCGACCGCCCGGAGCGCGGCGAGCGCCGCACGCCTGGCGGGCAGACCGTCGCTCACGCACCGAGCCGTTCGCCGAGCTCGGGACGCTGGCCGTTGACGAAGGCGGCGGCGTCGACCCGACCCTTGCCCTCGGGCTGCACCACGTCGAGCTGCACGGCGCCACCTCCGCAGGCGACGACGGCGGCCCGCTTGGTGACCGCGACGACCTCACCCGGAGC
Source organism: Nitriliruptor sp. (assembly GCF_040882075.1). NCBI lineage: Bacteria > Bacillati > Actinomycetota > Nitriliruptoria > Nitriliruptorales > Nitriliruptoraceae > Nitriliruptor > Nitriliruptor sp. The sequence continues at coordinate 1,222 of NZ_JBBEBZ010000035.1, read as the reverse complement.
GCCGGACGGGACCGGCTCACCCGCGACCTCGTCGACGGGGGTGGTGCGCCAGATCTTCAGACGCTTGTCGCGGAAGGTCGTGTGCGCGCCCGGTGCCGGGTCGGCGCTCCGCACGAGGTCGGTGACCGTGCCCGCGGCCGCGGACCAGTCGATGACGGCATCCTGCGGGTTGACCTTCGGCGCCAGCGTCGAACCGTCGGTCGGCTGCGGCACGGGCTGCTCCCCCGCGACGAGCCGTCGGAGCGCATCGAGGAGCACCGGCGCGCCGACGTCCGCCAGGCGGTCGAGCAGGCTGCCGGAGGTGTCGTCGGGGCGGATCGGCTCCTCGGCGGTGGCCAGGACGGGTCCGGTGTCCATGCCCTCGTCGAGCACGAAACAGGTGACGCCCGTGACCTCGTCGCCGGCCCGGATGGCGTGCTGGACCGGTGCGGCCCCACGCCACCGCGGCAACAACGAGAAGTGCAGGTTCACGAAACCACGCCCACCCACGTCCAGGACGGACCGCGGCAGGAGGGCGCCGTAGGCGACGATCGCGCAGGCGTCGACGTCGAGCGCTGCGAGGTCGTCGACGATCTCGCGGGCCTTGACCGGCTGCCAGACCGGCAGGCCGTGGCGTTCGGCCGCCACCTTCACCGGCGGTGGCACGGGCTGCTTCGAGCGACCCTTGGGCCGGTCGGGGTTGGTCACCACCGCGACGACCTCGACGTCGTCGGCAGCCACGAGAGCATCGAGGGCCGGCACGGCCACGTCGGGCGTGCCGAGGAAGAGGATGCGCACGTCAGCTCCCCCGCGGTCGGTCGAGCCGGACGGCACCGTCGCCGCGACCGCGCACACCGCTCGACCCGAGCAGCAGGCCGCCAGCGACCGGGGCCGACGGGGCCTGGCCCTGCTCGGCGAGCCGCTGTTCGCGCATGACCTTCATCGCCGCCTTGCGATCGTGCTCGGCGAGGTGGTCGATGAACAGGATGCCGTTGAGGTGGTCCATCTCGTGCAGGAAGATCCGGGCGAGGAAGCCCTCGAGCTGCACCGTGTGGTCGTCACCGTGGAGGTCCTGGTGGGCGACCTCGACGCGCAGCGGCCGGTCGACGGGGTAGAACAGGCCGGGGAACGACAGGCAGCCCTCGTCGCCCTCCTGGAGCTCCTCGGAGCTGTCGAGGAGCACCGGGTTGACGACGGCGCCGCCGATGATCCCTCCGGGGCCCACCCCCCCGGGGCCCACCCC
>NZ_JBBEBZ010000034.1:0-1227 GCF_040882075.1 Nitriliruptor sp. | reverse complement strand
TCGATGGACCCGGCCCGGATGTAGTCGAAGGTCGCGGGGATCACGCTGCACCTCCCTTCGCCGTCTGGATGGCTTCCCAGACGTTCCTCGGTGACGCGGGCATCCGGACGTCGTTCACCCCGAGCGGTCTCAGCGCATCGACCACGGCGTTGATCACCGCGGGCGTCGAGGCGATCGTGCCCGCCTCGCCGACGCCCTTGACGCCGAGCGGGTTGGAGGTGGCCGGCGTCTCGGTCCGGTCCGTCACGAACGTCGGCAGGTCGGCGGCCGACGGCGCGTAGTAGTCGATGATGGACCCGGTCGTCAGGTTGCCGTCGGCGTCGTAGACCGCCTCCTCGAACAGCGCCTGCGCGATGCCCTGGGCGAGCCCGCCGTGGACCTGCCCCTCGACGATCTGCGGGTTGATGACCTTGCCGATGTCGTCGACGGCGACGTAGGAGCGCAGGTGGACGTGCCCGGTCTCGGTGTCGACCTCGACCGCGCAGAGGTGCGTGCCGTGGGGGTAGGAGAAGTTCTCCGGGTCGACGGTCGCATCCGAGTCGAGCGACGGTTCCATGTCCTCGGGGTAGTCGTGCGCCGCGAAGACCGCGAGCGCGACGTCCTGGATGGTGGTCGACGCGTCCGGCGACCCCTTCACGCTGAAGGTGCCGCGATCGAACTCGAGGTCGTCCTCCGACGCCTCGAGCAGGTGCGCGGCGACCTTCTTGGCCTTGGCCACGACCTTGTCGCAGGCCGACACGACCGCGTACCCGCCGACGACCAGCGACCGGGACCCGTAGGTGTCCATGCCCTTGTGCGCGATGGCGGTGTCGCCGTGTCGTACCTCGACGTCCTCGTAGTCCACACCCAGCTGGTCGGCGGCGATCTGGGACCAGGCGGTCACGTGTCCCTGGCCGTGGGGCGAGGTGCCGGTGATGACCTCGACCTTGCCGGTGGGCAGCATCCGGACCGACGCGTGTTCCCAGCCGCCGGCCCCGTAGGACAGCGACCCGAGCACCCGTGACGGCGCGAGGCCGCACATCTCGGTGAACGTCGAGATGCCGATACCGAGCTGGACCGGATCGTCCGACTCCCGGCGACGACGCTGTTCCTCCCGGAGGCCGTCGTAGTCGAACAGCTCCCTGGCCTTGACCGTCGCCGCCTCGTAGTTGCCCGAGTCGTAGGTGATCCCGGCGATGGTCTCGTAGGGGAACTCCTCGTGCTTGATCCAGTTGCGTTCGCGCAGCT
>NZ_JBBEBZ010000033.1:0-1240 GCF_040882075.1 Nitriliruptor sp. | reverse complement strand
GGGGGGGGGCCCCCCCCCCCGCCCCCCCCCCCCTCGCCTCCACCCCCCGGATCGACCACGCAGGAGCTACCACGATGCTGGGTCTTGAGCTCGCCCTCCGCGGCGTGCTGGAAGGCGCGACCTTCGGGATCGCAGGTCTCGGGTTCGCGATCATCTTTCTGGCCGCTCGCGAGCTGAACTTCGCCTACGGCGTGACCATCGCCATCGGCGGTTACGTCACCTACTCCACCGTCTCCGCCGGCCTGCCATTCGGCGTCGCCGCCGGCGTTGGCGTGCTCTTTTGCACGGTGTTGGGCGCGACCTTGCGCTACGCCGCGTTTCGCAAGCTGCGTGACCACTACGCCGTGCTGCTGGTGTCCTTCGGGTTCGCGGTCGTTCTCGAGAACGTGCTCCACATCGTCTACGGGGTGCACGACGTCGTCGTTCGTTCTGAAGTCCTCGCCCGTGTGGTGACGTTTTCGGACAGCATGCGACTGTCGGCGCGGGTGATTGACCTGCTCTCCCTAATGGTGCTCGTTTTGGCGTGGCTCGTCGTCCGGTATGCGTTCGAGCGGACCAAAACGGGTCTCGGACTGATCGCCGTCATCCGCGACCCCGAGATGGCCGAGCTCGTCGGCGTTCGCGTCGAGCGGATGAAGGTGCTGGCCTACGCCATGGGGTCGGCGCTCGCTGGCACTGCCGGCGCCCTCACCGCCGCCTCGTCCGGTGTCCGGCCCTCCCTAGGCTTCGAGCTACTGCTGTTCGGCTTCATCGCGACGCTGCTAGCCCGAGTTTCCGGGCTATCTCGTCAGAGTGCTGCGAGGGGTGAGCTGATGAGTCGGCGTTCCTGGCGCTGACCTGCACGTTCGTGGTGGAGGGTGCTTGCATCTTGCCTGCCAAAAGTGTATTACCCATATATGCCTTCAATCGTTGGAAAACGCCGCGGCAAGCAGACCTACTACTACCTGGTCGAGTCGGCCCGGGTGGACGGCAAGCCCCGGATCGTCTCGCAGGAGTACCTGGGCACGGCCGACGAGGTCATGGCCCGCCTGCAGGGCGAGGGGTCCGGCATGCCGGACCGCACTCAGCACAAGCAGTTCGGTGACGTGGCTGCGGTGTTGGGGGTCTGCCAGCAGTTGGGTGTGGCCGAGGTCATCGACGAGGTCGTCGGCGACCGGCGCTCGGACGTGGCCGTGTCGGTGGGCACCTACCTGACGCTGGCGACCATCAACCGGATCGTCGATCCGTGCTCGAAACGGGC
>NZ_JBBEBZ010000032.1:0-1253 GCF_040882075.1 Nitriliruptor sp. | reverse complement strand
CCCGTGCCCGACACGCTGCACGTCTTCATCGGGACCAAGGCCCAGTACGTCAAGACCGCGCCGCTGCTGCGGCTGCTCGACGAGCGGTCGGTGCCCTACCGGCTGATCGACTCCGGCCAGCACGCCGCGCTGTCGCTGGAGCTGCGGCGTGAGCTGCACGTGCGCGACCCCGACGTGACCCTCGGCGGCGCGCGGGACGTCACCACGATCCCCGCCGCGATCCGGTGGGCGTTCATCATCGCGCTGCGGCTGCTGGATGCTCGCAAGGTCCGGCGCGAGCTGTTCGGCGGGCAGGGCGGGATCTGCGTGGTGCACGGGGACACGCCCTCGACGCTGCTGGCCACCCTGCTCGCCCGCCGCGCCGGGCTCCGCGTGGCCCACCTCGAAGCTGGCCTGCGGTCACGATCGGTGCTCGAACCGTTCCCCGAGGAGCTCATCCGGCGGGTCGTCATGCGGCTGTCCTCGCTGCTGTTCGCCCCCGACGAGGTGGCGGCCGCGAACCTGCGCTCACGCGGGCTCGCGGACCGGACGGTGCGGACCTCGGCGAACACCGTGGTGGACGCGCTGCGCTACTCCCTCGAGGGCACCTCGGTGTCGGGGACCGGGCCGGCCGTCGTGACGATGCACCGGGTCGAGAACCTCCACCGGCCCGAGCGGGTCCGAGGCTTCGTCGAGCTGGTCGAACGCCTGGCGTCGCAGGGGCCGGTGACGTTCGTGGTCCACGGTCCGACCGAGGGGGCGATCGCGTCGCATCGGGACCGGCTGGCCGCTGCTGGTGTCGAGCTGCTGCCGCTCCAGCCGCACGCGGCGTTCACCCGCCTGTTGGCGGCCGCCCCGCTGGTGGTGACCGACGGTGGCAGCATCCAGGAGGAGTGCGCCCTCCTCGGCGTCCCGACCCTGCTGTGGCGAGCCCAGACCGAACGCCCCGACGGCATCGGCGACAACGTCGTGCTCAGCGCCTACGACCGGGCCACGGTCGACGCGTTCGTCCGCGACGCGGCGAGCCTGCGCCGGCCGCCGCTGACCACCCAGGTCCACCCGTCGGCCGAGATCCTCGAGGAGCTGCACCGCCAGCTCCCCTGACACCTCGCCAACCTCGCGGTCAGGCCAGGCGGTGGGTGGCTCACGGGCGGTGGGTAGCTCCGGGACGGCCACGTGGGTGGCTCACGGGCGGTGGGTGGCTCACGGGCGGTGGGTGGCTCCGGGACGGCCACGTGGGTGGCTCACGGGCGGTGGGTGGCTCACGGGCGGTG
>NZ_JBBEBZ010000031.1:0-1253 GCF_040882075.1 Nitriliruptor sp. | reverse complement strand
GGGTCTACTGACGCTGCCGTGGGTGGCCTGTAGCGCCTACGCGTGCGCACGCCGTGTTCTGCCTACGTTTCCGGCTGTTCAAAGCTGGCAACGAAGGAGAACGACGGCGTGCGCCTCAACAAGGTACTCAAAAGCGTGCTCGGTCTGGGCCGCGATGTGGTGATCACCGGCCGGGAACTGAGCGGCGAGGACGACCCCGACGTCCGTCCGAGCTTGCAGGTGCGGGTGCGGCTGCGCACAGCCCGGCGGGGCCGGTGTGGACGCTGCGGGGCCAAGGCAACCTGGTTCGACCACGGTGACGGGCTGCGTCGCTGGCGTCATCTCGACGTGGGTTATGCGACCTGCGAGCTGCTGGCCGAGGCGCCCCGGGTGAACTGCCCCGTCCACGGCCCCACCGTGGTGGCCTTCCCCTTCGCCCGCCACGACAGCTCGTTCACCGCCGCGCTGGAGGAGTTGGTGGTCCACGACGCGGTCGCGTCCAACAAGCAGGCAGCGGCCGACCGCTACGGGATCTCGTGGCGGGCGGTCAACAACGCCTGCGTGCGGCTGGCCACCGAGGCGCTCGGACGCACCGATCTGCTCGACGGGCTGGTGGCGGTCGCGATCGACGAGGTCAAGTACAAGAAGGGCCAGCGCTACTTGACCGTGGTGTGCGACCACGTCACTGGGAAGGTGGTGTGGGCCGCCAAGGGCCGCTCCAAGGCCACCGTCGCGAAGTTCTTCGCCGCGCTCGGCCCCGTACGGGCCGCAGCGCTGCAGTTCGTGTCCTGCGACGGAGCGGAGTGGATCCGTACCGTGGTCGCCGAACAGGCCCCCGACGCGATCGTGACCCTCGACACGTTCCACTTGGTGGGCTGGGCCACCGACGCGGTCGATGAGGTCCGCCGCGCCGAGTGGAACCTGCTGCGCAAGACCGGCGGCGCGACGGCGGCCAAGGAGTTCAAGGGGCTGCGGTGGCTGCTGCTACGCAACTGGGGCAACCTCACGAGCCGGCAGAAGGCCACGATCCGAGACCTGGAGAAGGCCAACCGCCGCATGTTCCGCGGCTGGCAGCTCAAGGAGGAACTCCGCGAACTTCTGCGGCTCCCACTGATCCAGGCGCGCGCAGCGCTGGACGAGTGGCTGTCCTGGGCCTCACGTTCCAAGCTCACCCCGTTCGTCAAGTTGGCGCGCACCATCCGCCGCTACCGGGCCTCGATCGAGGCCACCATCGAGTGGAAGCTGACCAACGGGATCGCCGAGTCCAACAACGC
>NZ_JBBEBZ010000030.1:0-7209 GCF_040882075.1 Nitriliruptor sp. | reverse complement strand
AAACGATTCCTTCCGTGCCTACGCCGACCACCTCGGCACGTCGACCTTCGTGGCGGCGATCGTTGAGGTCCTCGCGGAGGCTGATGAGCGTCGCGTCGCGGTCATGTGCTCCGAGTCGGTCTGGTGGCGCTGTCACCGCCGGCTCATCGCCGACGACGTCCTGCTGGTCGGGCAGCGGCCGGTCCTCCACCTCTTCCACGATGGCCGGCTCGCGCCGCACCAGCCCACCGACGTGGTCCGGGTCGAGGACGGTGCGCTGGTCTACGACGGTGGCGCTCCGACCCTCGACCTCGACGCGTCGCGGCGCGACGCCACCGGCTGATCCTCCGGCAGGTCGCCTGCGGTCCGAGAGCTGATCGAGCTGCGACCCGGAACGGACGACCCAGCGCTACCCACGAACGTGTGACGTCGGCTGGACAGCTGTCGCATCGGCCGCTCTTCGGCACCAAAGGTGCTGTTCGCTGGGTCCATGGCCACCCGACTCGACGCCGACCGGTGGGGCGAACTCGACATCCTCGAGGTCGCCCCGGTCGACCTACCCGCTTCCGGCGTCCCGTCCTCCGCGCTGTGGGGGTGCGGACGCTGCGGCGACGACCACCGGCTCGCGGACGGCTCGGTGGTCAAGGTCCGCTCGCACCTCGGCGTCGCCGACCAGATCGTCTGTGCGCGCTGCGCTGCGGTCGCGCGGCGACGCTGCGTCGGTGTCCGATCGTCGCGGGTCCTGCTCGTCGACGATGACAACGAGCACCGCGACGTGCTCCGGCGGACGCTCGAGGACGCCGGCGTCGCTGAGGTGGTCGGGTACGTCCGCCCCGGGCGGCAAGCGCTGGTCGAGACCGAACGGCTCCGACCCGACACGGTCGTCCTCGACCTCGCGGAGCCGCGGGTGGTCGGGCTCGAGCTGCTGTCGGAGCTCCCCGACAAGGTGCGGGTCATCGTCATCAGCGGACGGCCGAGGACGCGCCAGCGCTGCCGCCAACGGCGCCCCGGGACCACCGTGCTCGCCGATGATCGTGCTGGCCGGAAACGGCTCCTGACGCTGCTCGACGAGGCACGCTGACCACCCCTGCGGTCTACGCGCTCTCGCCCTCGCCGCGTGCCTCGTCGTCCGTTCCATCTTCGTCGCCGTCCTTCACCCCTTCGCGTTCGCGGAGCTCGAGCACCTCGGCGAGCAACCGCGCCTTGAACTGCTCGAGCGTCTCACCCGGATCGGGCCGCAGTAGCCGCGGGTCCACCCGCGGCTCCCGGCCCCGCTCATCGGGAACCTCGTCGTCGCTCGCTGCCATCACACACCCCCTGGTCATCCTCGTTCCCCCGCCCCCGGGGAGCACGAACGGTACGACCGAGGTGCGACACGGCCGGGTGACCGCGACGGGTCGGCGACGCGTCAGTGTTCGACGAGGTCGACCAGCCGGTGGACCGGTGCCACGTTCGGGACGCCGGCGCACGTCAGGCGACGCTCGGTCGCATCGCGGTCGGTGCTGACGGTCACCACCACCTCGCCGCCGTCGGACCGCACGAACCTCGCTTCGGTCCGGCGGCCATCGCGGCGGCCGCCCACGAACCGCAACGCGTCCTCTCGTCGCAGGTCCAGCTCCTGTCGCGCGAACACCTCGGCCGACTGCACGGCGAACGGCACCGACGACCGGCCCCGCCACCGGTCGAAGTCGATCTCGCCCGCTTCGTGGGTACGGACGACCTCGAGCGCTGTCTCGGGATCGAGGTGGCCGTAGAACGCACCGGTCGGTAGGCAGACGAGGTTCCCCGCGAACCGGTCACCTCCGACGTGGGAGCTCTCCCAGAGCCGGTCGCCGAGCCGCGGCGCGAGGGTGTCCACCACCCGTCGGCCGTACTCGGCGCAGCAGGCGTCGTGCTTGCCGTTGGTGCACACGAGGTAGAACGGCTCGGTCACCGGGGTCCCGCCGACGGAGCGTTCCTCGGCCAGCGGTGACAGGTCCACGTCGACGAGTCCGTCGCGGCCGTGCAGGTCGATGCGTTCGAACCACCCGCCGGACGGGGTCGTCACGCCGACGAACAGCGCGTGGTCGGGGACCTCCCGCGGCACCCCGGGCGCCCGTCGCAGGAGCAGCACCCGGGCGGGCAGCTCCTCGGCCGCAGCGGTCAGCCGTGCAGCCAGGTGCTCGGGGAGGGTCCCGTCGGTCAGGACGTGCGCTCCCCACGCGCCGGGGTGCTCGAACAGCACCCACCGGCGGGCCTGCGACGCGGTGCCGTGGAGCGGTTCACCGCAGGTCTTCGACCGGACGACGCAGCTGTCCTCACGCACCGTCGACATCACGGTCGAAGGTCAGCAGGCCCTCCTGGACGAACCGTCGACACAGCACCAGCCGGCTCGGCTCGTCGGCGAACTCGGCCAGGTCCTTCGGGACGAACCGGTCCGCCCCACCGAGCCAGCGGATCGCGTCCTCGGCTCCGGCGGGCAGCTCGAGCGCACGGTCACCGAGCTGCACCTGCAGCCGGTCGCCGCGGACGTCGACCTGGAACGTGGCGTGGGGCCGACGCCGGAGCGGCGTGGTGTCGTCGAGCCGGTCGAGCTCGAGCAGGTCCCGCAGGCCCCCGGTCAGCTCGGGCGAACGCCGCGACCAGAACGCGTCCGCGGCCGCGTCCAACGGCGCCGCGAGGTCGATCTCGTCGAGGCGTGCGGCCAACGCGGCGAGGTGGTCCTCAGCCGATGCCACCAACGCCGAGGGATCGTCGGCCCAACCCGCCGGCAGCGGTGCACCGAGTTCCTCGCCCGCGAGCGCGCCGTCGAGGGCCCGTCGCAGCACGTCCCGCCAGGTCGTGGTCCGCACCCCGATGGTCAGGTGCAGCGACGGCCGGTCGAGCGTCTGCGCCGCGTGCCTCGTCCCCGCCGGCAGGTACAGCACGTCGCCGGGCCGCAGCTCGAGGTCCCACGGCTCGCTGCCGTCCGGCGGGTGCACCACCCACCGCTTGACCCCGTGGGTCTGGATCGCGAACACGTCGTGCGGGTCGGCGTGCAGGTTCAGCCCCTGGGCGACCGGCGGCGTCAGGTAGGCGTTGGCCTGGACCGGGTGGGTCAGCACCGCCTCGAGCTCACGGCACAGGTCGGTCACGGCCGCGAACGAGCGGTGCAGCCCCTGCAGCACGACGGTCGCGCCGGCGGCGAACTCGCGGTGCACGGCCCGGACGTCGGCGAGGTCGTCGACCGGCCGCGATCCGATCCGTACCGACCGGGTGACGCTCGCGCGGGGCAGCGTCTTCCCCTCGCGCACCAGCCGGAACGACGGCGCCCGGAGAGCCGATCCCGCGACGATGCGGTCGACGTCGTCGAGGCTCAGCAGCTCCGCGATCCCAGCGTCGTCGCTGCGGTGGTGCACCGGTGTACGGCCGAACCGGTCGGCGAGGAACCCGTCGGGGTCGCCGACCAGCCGGGCGAGCGCCGGTTCGGTGGAGGTCACGCGATGGTCAGGAATCGGTCCCGTCGGCGTCCGCGCCGTCACCGGTGTCGGTCGAGTCCCCGTCGGTGCCGTCGGTCGCGTCGCCATCGCCGCCGTCGGTGCCGTCGGTGCCGTCAGCGTCGCCCGCGTCGCCGTCGGTGACGTCGGTGACGTCGGTGACGTCACCGTCCTTGGTGTCCGCGGTGATCGTCCCGCCGCCCGTGGTGGTGATGTCCTCGTCGGTCAGTCCCTCGACGCGCATGGTGGCTCCGTTGGTCGGTGGTGGCTGCGGCACGCGTGCTCGCGTCCCGCCCATCCGACTCTACGAGCGTGCGCGAACTCCCGCGTGGCCGCCCGGGCACCGTCGGCAGGCGCTGCCCGGACCGCCGCCACTACCGCTGGTGCGTCGGACGCTGGCCGACGGCGGTCTGACCCTCCTCGTCATCCTGTTCTCGGTCGTGTGGATCGCGTTGTCCGCGGTCGCCTCGACCCTGGTCCTGCCGAGCCTGCTGACCCTCTGGGACCGCCGACACTGACCTCCCCAGGCGTCGGACGGACCTGGACATCGCCGCACGCCTGCGCGAGGGTGGTCGGACATCGACCAGCGGAGACCGTCGTGTCAGACGTCGTCTACACCTCGAACGTGCGGATCGTCCGGGACCGGGGCCCGGTCCGCAGCGCGCAGCTCCCCGGCCGCGACCAGCCGGTCACCTTCGGGGTCCACGGGGCCATCGCCGAGCACTACGGCGTCGGACCCGACGACTACCCACCGGACGCCACGACCATCGACTACCTCGTGGCCGCCGCCGGGGGCTGACTGACCGGGACGCTCGGAGGTGCGCTCGAAGCTCGAGGCATCTCCGCCGGAGGCGGTCGTCTCCGATCCGAGATCACCGGCGAGGTCGAGCTGGACGGCAAGACCCTCGTCCTCAAGCGCATCCACGCGCACTACATCCTGCAGGTCGACGAGGACGCCGACCGTGACGCGATCGACCGTGTCCTCGACTTCCACGCCGACAAGTGCCCGGTCGCACGTTCCATCCGCGACGCCATCGACATCACCACCTCGATCGAGCTGGCCGACGTCGAGCCGGAGTGACCCAGGACGTGGGAGAGGGCCGGGCGACGGATCCCGTCGAGCGGCCCTCTCGGTTGGGGCTACCGGAGCTGTGGTGCGTCGGTCAGAAGGCGACCGTGTCCTTGCGGAGCTTGAGGACGATGAAGCCGAGCAGTGCGAGGGTGATACCGACCACCACCGCGAAGGCCGAGAGGGCGTAGGCCATGATGCCCATGCCGAGGACGGTGGTCAGGGTGGTCGCGTCGAGCCAGGACAGACGGTTCTGGTTGGGGCCCATGACCGGCTCGCCGGCCTCGTCCAGGACGGGTTCGCCGGCCTCGTCGACCATCGGGACCTCGCGGTCCATCTCGGCGTAGCGCAGGCCCTCGGTCCGCTCCAGCTGGTGGAAGGTGATGATGTCGGACTGTGCCCACATCGAGATCGGGCCACGGACGGGGACCTCGGGGAACACCGCGTCGTCGGGGGTGGTGATGTTCTCGACCGCGGCGGACCGGTAGGTGTAGGTCGCGCCGGCGATGCCGCCCAGGATGGCGCCGAAGCCGATCACCATGGCGAAGATCGCCACGAAGGTGAACAGCTTGTTGGGGCGCAGCTGGAGCTCGACGGCTGGGGCGGTGCGGGCCTCTGCCTCGGGGGCGTTGAGGATGCTCACGTCGTTGCCTTCCTGTGTGGTGCTCGTGGCGCTCGCTGGGTGCTGCGCCGTTGACAGCAGTGTGAAGGGCACGGCCGCGGCGACCCATGGGCGGAGGACACGCGTCGTCCGCCGGAGGTCCCGAAGTTGGTGGGACCCTCGGCGGGACCATCCCGCGAGGAGCACGATCGCAGACGCGGTGGCGACCGCTGTGCGGCTTCCGCTGCGTGGCTACCGCTGCGTGGCGACCGGCACGGTGTAGGAGAAGCGCGTCCCGGCGCCGAGTTCGCTGGCCACCTCGATGGTCCCGCCCTGCCCCTCCACGAGGGAACGAGCGATGAACAGACCGAGGCCGCTGCCCTTGGCCCTGCCCGGCACCTTCCCGACCCGCGAGAACGGCTGGAACAGCTTGGCGAGGTCGTCCGGCGCGATGCCGATCCCGTCGTCCGCCACGTGGACCCGCAGGACGTCGACGCCGGGGTCCTCGAGCGTCACCAGGACGGGGCTCTCGGCCGAGGAGAACTTCACGGCGTTGGTCAGGAGGTTGTCGAGGACCTGCAGCTGGCGACCACCGTCGGCGTGAGCGAGCCGCACCTCAGCGGGCACGTGGACGTCGATCCTGCGTCCCGTGGTCTTGCTGATGTCGGCGACTGCGCTGCGGACGACCTCGGCGAGGTCCACGTCGGTCAGGTCGTAGCGGAACCGTCCCGACTCGAGCTGTGCCATCGCCAGCATGTCGTCGATGAGCCGTTCCATGCGGTGCGCGCTGGCCGCCGCGGTCGCGAGGTTCTCGCAGATCTCGGCCGGGTCGAGGTCGTCCCAGTGGCGTTCGAGCAGGGTGAGCAGCCCCGAGACGATGACGGTGGGGCTCCGCAGGTCGTGCACCAACATGGCGGTGAACTACCGCTGCCGGCGGTCGGCCTGGGTGCGCGCATCGAGCGCGGCTTCGAGCCCCGCCTGCCGTTCGCGTAGCGCGTCGCGCTCGTTGGCCCGCGCGATCGCCTCCTGCTCGAGGATGGCGACGGCACGCATCCGTTCGCCGGGGTCGAGCAGGTGGCGCGGCGACCTTCGGTCGCGACCGCGTCGATCGCACCACCGATGACCCGCCGGAACAGCTGCGGGTCAACCTGGCCGTCGCGGCTGATCGCCTCGAGGGTCTCGTGCGCATCGAGGGGTACGTAGCGGTCCGTGTCCGCGTCGTAGCCACGGGCTTCGAGGTCGGCCCGGATGCCCGCCAGGTGGTCGGCGGTGCCGAGCACGAGGGCGACGCCGTTCCCGTCGAGCGCCGGGGCGATGTAGCGGACCACCGAGTCCGTCAGGAACTCGTCCGACCCGTAGAAGCCGACGAGGTGGTCGTGCGGGTGCGCACGAACCTCGGTCGACACATCAGGTGCAGCCACAGCGGGGTCCTCAGGAGCGGGTCGTCGAAGCACCGGCTGAGCGGTGCGCTCGTGGGAGGCTACGGAGCGATCCGGCTGCTCCAGCCCCTCCGGCCTGTTCCAACGACCGACCTCGTTGCACCGTCCCTGCCCGGAAGGAGGGGGTTGCCGTCGCGTCGTGGTGCGGTCGGGACCCTCGTCCCGTAGCGTGCGGCTCGCGACCGGGACCCAGGTCCCGGCGGGCCAGGAGCGGACGTGCGGCCGACGCACCGTGCGTCCCGAAGGGGGTGAGCACCTGGTGAGCGAGCTCCTCGTGCGAGACGTCACCCGCGCTGGCCGCGAACTCGGGCGAGCGTCGCTGACCGACCTTCCCGCCTCGGCGACCATCGGCGAGCTCCTCTCGCGTCGGATCCACGACGAGGTGGCGACGTACAACGGCTCGCCCGGCCCGGTCTTCGTCGGTCTCGTGCAGCCCGCGGACTCGATCCGCCACAGCGATGGCTTCCGGATGCGCAGCGCCCGCCAGCTCGATGCCGATGCAGCCGTGCTGGCCGCCCGCGAGGCCGTCGCCGCCGGGATGCTGTCGTTCCGGCTGGGCGACGAGGTGACGAGCGACCTCGATCGCGTCGTCGACATCGATGGGCTCGATGAGCTGCTGGTTGTCCTCGAACGCCCCGTGGTCGCCGAGCTGTGACGGCGGTGCGC
>NZ_JBBEBZ010000029.1:0-1269 GCF_040882075.1 Nitriliruptor sp. | reverse complement strand
TGAGCTTGCCCCGGTTCCCCGGACAGTTTGATTCTTGGCATGGTTATGCCGCAACCTCCGGTGCGGTGTACAACCGTTCGTAGTCTACCGGGCTGAGGCTTCCGATGGCCGAGTGGCGGCGGCGCGGGTTGTACCAGGCCTCGATCCACTCGAAGATGGCCGCCGCCAGCTCCTTGCGGGTTTGCCACTTTTTTCGGTCGAGCAGCTCAAGCTGGAGCGTTCCAAAGAAGGACTCCATCATCGCGTTATCGTAGGCCGAGCCGACGCGGCCCATCGACCCTAGCAGGCCGGCCTGGCGCAGCCGGCGCCCGAAGGACCAGGAGGTGTACTGGGAGCCGCGGTCGGAGTGGAGGATCGTCTTGCCGGGAACCGGACGCCTGCGCCAGCGTGCCATCTCGAGGGCGTCAACGACGAGCTCTGCGCGCAGGTGGTCGGCGATCGACCAGCCGACGATGCGGCGGCTGTAGACGTCGAGCACTGCCGCCAGGTAGACCTTGCCCTCTCGCGTCGGGTGCTCGGTGATGTCGGTGAGCCAGAGCCGGTCAGGCGCGTCCGCTACGAAGCGGCGCTGCACGAGATCGTCGTGGACGGGCGGCAGGGGACGGACATGCTTACGCCGGCGCCGGTAGACGCCGCACAAATTGGCGGCTCGCATCAGTCGGGCGACACGCTTGCGGCCGCAGCGAACGCTCCTATCGAGCCGCAGTTCGTCAAAGATGAGGGGCGCGCCGTACGCCCCCCGCGACATGGTGTGGATCTCCTTGATCTGCAACGTGAGCGCCTCGTCAGCCACGGCCCGCGCCGACGGTGGGCGGCCCCTCTGCTCGTAGTATCCCGAGGCCGAGACACTGAGCATCCGGCAGGCCACCGCGACACCAATTCCGTCCGCGGCAAGCTCCTGGACCAGCCGGAACCTCATTTTGGGAGGACGTTCTCGCGGGCGAAGTACGCCGAAGCTCTCTTCAGGATCTCGATCTCCATCTCCAGCACGCGGTTCCGCCGCCGCAACTGCACGAGCTCGGCCCGCTCCTCCGTCGTCAGGCCTTCCCGCTTGCCTTCGTCGATGTCCGCCTGCTTCACCCAGTTGCTGAGCGTCTGGTCTGAAATGCCGAGATCGGCTGCGAGCTGGCGCAGCGGCTTCTCACGCTGCCGCGCTAACTCCACTGCCCTCTGACGGAACTCCAATGGGTGCCCCTTGGCCATCCTGGACTCCTTTCTGAGCGAGAATCTCGCTACAGTGTAGGTGTCCGGAAAAGCGGGGTAAGCTCA
>NZ_JBBEBZ010000028.1:0-7222 GCF_040882075.1 Nitriliruptor sp. | reverse complement strand
CCGCCCTCACCGGCGTGGACGGACACGATGGCGTCGTTGCTGTCGTGCTCCCCGGACAGCAGGGTGGCCAGCTCGTAACGGTCGAGGTCGGCCTCGAGGGCGGCCAAGCCCGAGGTGACCTCGACGGCCGAGGACGGATCGTCCTCCTCCTGGGCGAGCTCCTCGAGCACCTCGAGGTCATCGACCCGTTCGGTCAGCGCGGCGAGCCTGGCGACCTCCTGCTCGATCGCCGACAGCTCGGTGGTGACCGATCGCGCGTGGTTCGGGTCGTCCCACAGCTCCGGGCGGCCGGCCAGCTCCTGCAGCTCCTCGAAACGGAAGCGCTTGCCCTCGAGGTCGAGGTCGTGGACGAGCTGGGCCACGCGGCGGCGCGCGGCTTCGAGCTCGTCGGCGTGGCTGTCGGGCATCGGGGGCTGCCTCACGGATCGGGGACGACGGGCGATGGTACCGAGCAAGCTCCCGCACCCGTCCGGGGTGACCGGGGCGCACGGCTAGCCTCCGCCGCCCCCGACCCGCGAGGCGTTCCGCCGTTCTTCCGCACGACGCTCACCGACGAGCTCGCGTCAGGCCTTGGTCGCCGAGGTCACCACGTCGAAGCTCCACAGCTCCGAACCGACCGCAGCCGGTCCCCCACCGCCGGGGGCGCCGCCCGGGTGCCCGCCTTCCGGTGCACCGCCCGGGTGCCCGCCTTCCGGTGCACCGCCGGGGTGACCGCCGCCCGCGGGTGCCTCGGCATCGGTCGCTTCAGCGTCCGCCGCCGACCGGGCGTGGCCCTGCTGGAAGGCCATGCTGGACATCCAGGCCTGGAACGCCTCCTCGTCGCGCCACCGGGTGATCACCAGGTAGCGGTCGAAGTTCTCGGTCGGGCGCAGCAGCTCGAAGGACTCGAAGCCGTCGACCTTCTCGACCTCGCCGGCACGGGAGGCGAAGCGCTGCTCGAGCACCTCACCGCGCCCCTCGGGCACCTGCAGGACGTTGATCCTCACGACGGACACGGACGGGCTCCTCGGTTCGGTCACGGCTGGACCGGCGACCGTACCGAGACCCACCCGGCCCACGGTCACCGGCGCGCAGGCTCACCTTCGGGTGGGGTTCAGCGGCCCTACCCTGTGCGGCCGGCTCGCACCGCGCGAGGACCGACCGAGGGAGGGCCGACGTGGCTCGAGGTACGTCCGACGCCGGCGACCTCCACGGGCTCCGTCGCGAGTTCGCCGCGCTGCCGCTGTCCTCGCGTCGCGCCGTGGCGCGGGCCGTGAGCCGGGGCCGGGCCGTGGACGAACGCAAGCTCGCGGTCCACGCCGTGCTCGTCGCTCGGCGCCAACAGCGGCTGTGGCGGTGGGTGTGGCTCGCCGGCCCCGCCATCGGCATCACCCAGATCAGCGCCGGGTGGCAGGCGGCCGTCGTCGCCATCGCCATCTCGACGGTGACGATGGGGCTGCTCTCGCGCTACTGGCTCCTGAAAGCACGCCGGGCCGAGGCGGACAACCTCGGCCTGGTCTCCAAACGGCAGCGCGCCCGCCTGGACCCGCCGGGCGACGGACCGCCGGTCAGCTCTCGAGGCGCTTGAGCACCCCGCGGGCGACGGAGACGACGTTGTCGGCGGTGAAACCGAACCGCTCGAACAGGTCACCGGCCGGAGCCGACGCGCCGAAGCGGGTCATGCCGACCACCTCACCGGCGTCTCCGACGAAACGCTCCCAGCCGAACGGGGTCGCGGCCTCGACGGCGACCCGGGCGCGGACCGTCGGTGGCAACACCGCGTCCCGGTCGGCGAGGTCGAGGGCGGCGAACCGCTCCCAGCTCGGGGCCGACACGACGCGCACACCGGTGCCGTCGGCGGCGAGCTGGTCAGCTGCCTCGACGCACAGCTGCACCTCGGAGCCGGTGCCGATCAGGATCAGGTCCGGGTCCTGGCCATCGGCGACCCCGGCGTCGCTCAGCACGTAGGCGCCACGGTCGACCGCGTCCGCTGGCTTGTCGCCGAGCGGCGGTAGCCCCTGGCGGGACAGCGCGATGATCGACGGGCCATCGTGCTCGATCGCGCAGCGCCAGGCGCCGACGACCTCGTCGCCGTCGGCCGGGCGGAACACCTGCAGGCCGGGGATGGCGCGCAGGGACGCGAGGTGTTCGATCGGCTGGTGGGTCGGGCCGTCCTCGCCGAGCCCGATCGAGTCGTGGGTCATCACGTAGACGACCTTGGTCCGCATCAGCGCAGCCAACCGGATCGCCGGTCGGCAGTAGTCGGTGAAGACCAGGAAGCTCGCCACGTACGGGAGCACGCCACCGAACAGCGCCATGCCGTTGGCCATCGAAGCCATCGCGTGCTCCCGGATCCCGAAGCGGAGGTTGCGACCGAGCCGGTCGTCAGCGGAGAAATCCCCGCCACCCTCGACGTCGGTGTTGTTGGACGCAGCGAGGTCGGCCGAGCCGCCGAACAGCTCGGGCAGCACCGGTGCCAGCGCGTTGATGACGGCGCCGGAGTGCACGCGCGTGGCAGCCTTGTCCTCGAGCGTGGGCAGCGCATCCAGCCAGCCCTCGGGCAGATCGCCGCGCACGACCCGACGGTCGAACTCGGCGGCGAGATCGGGGTGCGCGTCGCGGTAGGCGCCGACCCGCTGGTCCCAGTCAGCCCGTAGCTGCGCCCCGCGGTCGGCGACGTCGAGGTGGTCACGGACGTCGTCCGGCACGGTGAACGGTTCGGCGTGGGGCCAGCCGAGCGCCTCCTTGGTGGCGGCGATCTCGTCCGGTCCGAGCGGCGCACCGTGCGCCTTCGACGTCCCGGCCTTGTTCGGCGAGCCGTGGCCGATGACGGTCTTGACCGCGATCAGCGACGGACGCGGGTCCGCGTCGGCCTCGGCGATGGCGGCACGGACCGCGTCGAGATCGGTGACGTCGTCGACCCGCGACGTGTGCCAGCCGTACGCGTCGAACCGGGCGAGCACGTCCTCGGAGAAGGCGAGGTCGGTCGAGCCGTCGATGGTGATCGAGTTGTCGTCCCAGAGGTAGGTGACGCGGCCGAGCTGCAGCTGGCCGGCCAGCGAGGCGGCCTCGCTGGCGACGCCCTCCATCAGGTCCCCGTCCGAGACGATGCCGTAGATGCGGCTCTGGACGATGTCGGACCCGTCCCGGTCGAACTCGGCAGCCAGACGCTCGGCTGCCAGCGCCATGCCGATGCCGTTGGCCACGCCCTGACCGAGCGGCCCCGTGGTGGTCTCGACGCCGTCGAGCAGGAAGTTCTCGGGGTGCCCCGCGGTGACCGACTCGAACCGCCGGAAGTTCCTGATGTCGTCGAGCGTCGGCCGCGCGTACCCGGACAGGTGGAGCGCGGCGTAGAGGAGCATCGACCCGTGCCCCGCGGACAGGACGAAGCGGTCGCGACCGGCCCAGTGCGGATCGGACGGATCGTGCCGCAGGACCTCCCGGAACAGCACGTACGCCAGCGGAGCACAGCCCATCGGCATACCCGGGTGACCGGAGTTGGCCTGCTGCACGGCGTCCATCGCCAGGGTGCGGAAGGTGTCGACGGAGCGCTGCTCGAGGTCGGTGACCACGCGGGAGCCTTCGGTTTCGGGGGGCACGCGCGACGTGCGCGGCGGGAGGGGGCCGATCGGGACGATGGCCTCGTCGCGCGGATGATGCCACAACCACCGGGGGGCCTACCCTGCGCGACGCGGCCGCGAGGGCGGTGCGCATCTCCCCGACCGTGAGAGGTCCTGTACCGTGCCGCCGCTCACCCAGAGGCTGACCTACCGGCTCGCGCTCGAGAACGCGCCGGGCATGCTCGGCCGCGTCACGGCCGCCATCGACGAGTGCGGCGGCGAGGTCGTGGACACCGAACGCACCGGCGAGCAGCGCCACGTGGTCTTCCGTGACGTGTCGGTCGACGTCCGCGACGAACAGCACGGTGACGAGATCGCGGCGCTCCTGGTCGAACTCGAGGGCGTCGAGCTGCTGGCCATCCTCGATGACATCCTCGAGGCGCACGAGGGCGGCAAGATCCGCGTCGAGGTGACCCGCGACGTCCTGGACAACGAGGACCTCGCGCTCGTCTACACGCCTGGGGTCGCCAAGGTCTGCCGCCTCATCGCCGACGATCCGGTCGCGGCGTACCGCTTCACGATCCGCTCGAACTCGGTGGCCGTGATCACCGACGGCAGCGCCGTGCTCGGCCTCGGCGACATCGGCCCGCTCGCCTCCCTGCCGGTCATGGAGGGCAAGGCGATGCTGCTGAAGTCCTTCGGCGGCGTCGACGCCTACCCGTTGCTGGTCGACGAACAGGACCCGGACCTGTTCGTCGACACCGTCGCCCGGATCGCGTCCGGCTTCGGTGGCATCAACCTCGAGGACATCTCCGCACCGAGGTGCTTCGAGATCGAGGGCAAGCTCCGGCAGCGCCTCGACATCCCCGTCTTCCACGACGACCAGCACGGCACGGCCATCGTGGTCCTCGCGGCGCTGACCAACGCCGCCAAGGTCATCGGCCGCGACCTCACCTCGCTCCGGGTCGTCGTCCAGGGCATCGGCGCCGCCGGTGTCGCCATCGTCAACCTGCTGCGAGCCGCCGGGATCGAGGACATCGTCCCGGTCGACATCGACGGCATCCTCGAGTCCAAGCGCAAGGGCACCGACCCCATCCGGAGGCGGCTCGCCAAGCAGGTGAACCCGCGCGAGCTGTCCGGGCAGAAGGACGTCGCGCTGGCCGGCGCCGACGTCTTCATCGGGGTCTCCGGACCGAACACCCTCCCCATCGAGCTGGTGAAGACGATGGCGGAGGACCGCATCATCTTCGCGCTGGCCAACCCCACCCCCGAGATCCACCCCGACGTCGCACGCGGTCACGTGCGGGTGATGGCCACCGGCCGGTCCGACTTCCCGAACCAGATCAACAACGTGCTGGCCTTCCCCGGGCTGTTCCGCGGCCTGCTGGACGCCGCGGCGACGACCGTGACCGACGAGATGAAGATCGCCGCGGCCGAGGCGATCGCGTCGATGGTCGCCGACGACCTGGCCGACGACTACATCATCCCGTCGCCGTTCGACCGTCGGGTCGTGCCGGTCGTCGCGGAAGCGGTGGCGTCGACGGCCCGCGAGCAGGGGCACGTGCGGCCCGGGTCCTACGGGTCCCGCGAGTCGGAGTCCGAGGCCGCGATGCACGAGGCCGCCCGACGGGCGGTCCAACGGGCGGTGGCGCAGAAGTTCACGGGCGAGGACTGACCCGAGCCCGCCAGGTCAGCCGCCGCTCGCGGTCGGATCAACGTGGCGGCTGGCGGACGAGCGCGTCGCGGATCTCGCGCAGCAGCACGACGTCGTCGGGATCGGCGTCGGAGTCGACCGTGTCGTCCTGCTCCGGGCTCTTGCCCCGCGACATCCGGTTGTAGACCTTCACGATCAGGAAGACCGCCAAGGCGACCAGCAGGAAGTTGATGATCGCGGTGATGACGGCCCCCACCGACCCGGCACAGGTGGCGCCCTCGCAGGCGAACTGGCCGATGGAGTCGAAGTTCGGCTGTCCGACCGACAACGCGATCAGCGGCATCAACAGGCGCTCGACCACGGCGTTGACGACCGGCGTGAACGCCGCTCCGAGCACGACCGCGACCGCGAGGTCGACGACGTTGCCCCGGTTGATGAACTCCTGGAACTCCGCGATCACGGCGCCTCCTCGGTCCGGCCGTCCACGGCCGCGGACGCTAGCCAGGACGGGTCGGTGCACCGCCGCACCTGCCGCTGTCCAGGCGGTGCGGCGCCCGTCAGGAGTCAGCCAGCACGCGTAGCCACGTGGCGATCGGCTCGGCGGACCGCTCCAGGACCTCCGCGGCGGGACGGCGGACCCCGTCCGGCGCGTGGACGCCCGCGACGTCGAGCGTGTGATCGCCACCCTCGACGGCCAGCAGGGTCGCCCGCCGCGGCAGCTTGGTCAGGTGCTCCTCGAGCTCGTGGGCCGACCCGAACGGGTCCCGCGTCCCCTGCAGGAACAGGACGGGGATCGGGATGCGGTGCCAGTGGTCGACACGGAGCTGGTCGGGCTTCCCCGGCGGGTGGAGCGGGTACCCGTGCAGGATCAGCCCGGCCACCTCGAGCGCGTCATCCACCGCAGCGAGCGTCGCCACGCGACCCCCGTACGACTTCCCGCCGGCCACCCACGACGCCTGCGGTGCGACCTGGGCCCGCGCGGCCGCCAGCACGGCGCGGTAGCCGGGCACCGACGATTCGGCTCGGGGCGCCCGTCGACCGAGCTGGTGGTGCGGCAGGTTGGCCCGGACCACGGTGCACCCGAGCGAGGCCAGCACGTCGGCGAGCCCGGTGAGGGGCGCCCCGTCGTAGCTCCCACCCGCACCCGGCGTCAGCAGGACCGCCGGACCGCTCTGGCGGACCGGTGCGTGCACGGCCGCCGACACGACCGGCGACGGCGCATCCTCGAGCGCGAGCTCGAGCTCGATGGCCTCGTAGCTCACGCGTCCTCCGTGACGCCGAGCGCCTGCTCCGCGAGCTCGGTCGCAGCTTCCCGGTCGAGCTTGCCGTTGTTGCCCCGTGGGAGGTGTTCGACGGTCACGACCTCGGCGGGTCGTCGGTACCCGGCGACCTGATCACGCGCCCAGGTCAGGAACCGGTCGTCATCGAAACCACCGGTCGGCACGACCACCGCCACGAGCCGCTCACCGAGCCGCTCGTCCTCGACCCCGACGATGGCGAGCTCGGCGACCCCCTCCGCGTCCTTGAGGGCTTCCTCGACCTCGGCGGGGAACACCGAGAACCCGCCGACCTTCAACCGGTCCTTGGACCGCCCGGCGAACTGGAACAGCCCACCACGCAGGACGCGGCCGTTGTCGCCCGACCCGAACCAACCCTCGTCGTCGGGGCCCTCCTCGTGGTCGCCCTCGTAGCCCTCGAGGACGTTCGGGCCGTGCCACTGGATCTCGCCGACCTCACCGTTCGGCAGCGGCTGGCCGTCCTCGTCGACGACGCGGACCCGCACACCGGGGAGGGTCTTGGCGAACGACGGCGCCGGGAGCGAACCCACCGGCGACGGCGGGTAGAGCCGGATCGCCGCCGGACCGGACAGCTCGACCATGCCGAAGATGTCGACCACGACCGCCGACCCGAACCCGTGGCCGGCCACCCGCCCGAACGCGCCGTAACGCTGCAGGCGCCGAGCCCGGTCGGAGGGCAGGACGTCCGCGGAGGAGACGAAGATCTGGATCGACGACAGGTCCCGGTCGGC
>NZ_JBBEBZ010000027.1:0-42453 GCF_040882075.1 Nitriliruptor sp. | reverse complement strand
CGACCGTCACCGCCCTCCGCGCCATCCTCGCGACGTGGTCGCCGGTCGGCACGGGTCCGCGCCCGGTCACAGCCTCCTGAACCGCACGGAACACGCGGCTGCGCCGGTTCCGTGCAGCGCCCAGGCTGCCGTCACGACGACGCTGCACGCAACACGCGGGGGCGCCGGCTCCGTGCCATGCCTCGGCTGCCGTCACGACAACGCTGCACGGAACACGCGGCCACGCCCGTTCCCCACGCCGACGCACGCCGGCGGCCGTCGAAGAGCAGGGTCGCGTTGACCGATCGGTCGCACGCCCATCTTGGCCCACGGATCGATCCCGGGGCGGTCACGAGTCCCAGGTGTAGAGCAGGCTGGTTCCGGTCCCGGTGTCGATGCGGAGATCGTTGCCGTCGAGGGTGAGCGTCCTGCCCCTGCCTCGGTCGAACATGTCCGCCAGCGCGTCCTCGAGCGGCCGGTCCGGGCATGACGTTGCGCTCGTGGCGACGTCGCTGAAGGTGATGGTGGTGGCGTCCTCGAATCGGTAGCGACCGAAGCGGCTGGCACAGGGCGTGTCGGCGCTGAACCAGCCGTCGGGGTCGAACCGCAGCAGCAACCGGTCGTCGGTTCCGAGCCATTCGAGATCGCTGCTGGCGACGTCGTCGAGGTGTCGGGGGTGCCCGCTGATGTTCCAGATCGCCGCCTCGGTGTCGTTCTCGTGCGGTCCGTCGGGGATGTGGATGGGGTGGGTGGCCAGGCGCACCTCGACACCTCCGTTCGCATCGACGTCGCGGCGTAGCAGCGCCCACAACGGTGAGCTGTCGGGATAGAGCAGCGTGGCAGGGCCAGGTAGCTGGTCGCCGTCGCCGTCGCAACCACGCAGGGCGTGGCAGAGGACCGGCTGGCCGTCGTCCTGTTCGAGGCGGACGTAGGCCCAGTGCCAGCGGCCGTCGTCGGGGGTCGCGGTGCGCAGGTCGAGGTCCCGTCGGGAGGTGTCGGGCAGGTGAGCCTCGGCGTCGGTGCACCGATGACCTTCGAAGTCGGTCTGTTCGGCGCTGCGACCGTCGCTGGGGCGGGCGGGCCCGGAGACGGTGACGAACGCGCCATCGTCGGTGATCTCGGTCGCGTAGCTGGTCAGGTCGCTCGGACTCGGACCGCCAGCGTGGGTCCCGTCGAGCAGGTAGGTGGATCCGGCCCGGGGTTCGAGGAGACGGCCGATGGTCGGGCAGTGCACGAGCAGCTTGCCGTCCAGGTGCGGGTCGAGCGCATCGACGACGTGGAGCGTGGCGTCCTCCGTACGGGTCACGAACACCGGGGTGCCATCGTCGAGGTACGCCGCCGACGCGCTTCCAGCCTCGGGGACACCGAGCGTGCCGAGTTCGCCGGTCGAGGTCGCCCCGTAGGGGTAGAGGCCGGAGAGACGTCGCCCCTGATCGGTGAGCTCGAGGCAGTAGCCGAGCCATCCTGCGGGTAGGGGTGTGGCTGAGAGGAGGTCGCAGGCGGTCGCGAACATCATCGGTGGCTCGGTGTCGGGCGTGGCGAACACCCCGCGGTCGTCGGCATCTGGGACAGGGATGGTGACCACCGTGGTGTCACCGACCGGGAAGAGCTCACGGAGTCGCTCGGGAACCTGTGAGACGTCGGCTGATCGAGCACTGTCTGGCGCCGGGGCCGCAGCGATGCCGGGGGCGAGGACGCGCGGCCGTTCCGTGGCGGGTTGACGACCGGTGCAGAACCCCTCGCTCCAGGGCTGGTCGTGCGGCTCGAGCGCCCGAGCGGGCGCACCGTGGATCACCTGTCCCGCATCGACGTGCAGCTGGCCATCGCGGATCTCGATGGCGAACCTGTCGAGGTCGCGCGCTGCGGGTCCCATCCGTGCTCGCCCATCGAGATCGAACAGCTCGCCATGGAACGGGGATGCGAACACTCGCTCGTCGGGACACCACCATAGCCCCTCGTCGGGCAGATGCTGTGCGGCGGCGATGAACACGTCGACCTCATCGCCGGTGCGCACGAAGAAGACCTGCCGGTCCTCGATCACGCCCGAGGTCGTCCCTCGCTCGATCTCGTCGAGCGGGAACACGTAGGTCTCACCGCGGACCTGCGGCCACCCGGGTCCGACCGGCGTGAGCTCGGACGGGCCACCCACGATCTCCACGCCGATGGGACGGTTGCCATCGCCAGCCATGCCTCCACCGACGATGATGACCGCAACGACCGCCACCACGGCCCCGGACCCCGCCACCACCTGCCGGCGACGACGGCGACGACGGCGATTGCGGCCACGAGCGAACACCTCGCGGGCATCGCCCGCCGGGGCCACCGGCAACGCGGCGACGGCCTCTTGGAGCTCACGCACGTCCATCGAGGACCTCCTGGCTGTCGCGGTCCCCACGCAGGCGCCCACGGGCTCGGGACACGCTGCTCTTGACCGTGCCCTCCGCGACCCCGAGAGCCACGGCGGTCTCCGCGGTCGAGTAGCCCAGCACGAAGCGCAGCACCAGCATCTGCCGTTGCTGTAGCGGCAGCGTGACCAGCTCCTCGAGCATCGACACGCTCGCCAGATCATCGCGGTGGACACCATCGAGCACGGACGTGGGCAGCGTCGGACGCCGCGACCACTTCCGTCGCCACGACGTCGCCCAGTTCACCCCGACTCGGTAGACCCACCCGTCGGGACGAGCCATCGTCGACACCAGCTCCCATCTCTCAGCCGCCCGCACCAACGCTTCGTCGGTCGCGTCCGCCGCCAACTGCGGGTCGCTCAACGTCGCGGTCAACGCACGCAGCAACGACGAACGGTGATGTTCGTAGAACGCCGTGAACCCGTCCTCGTCGCGCACGTCGGCCCCCTCCCCTCACAGACGCCCGCCGACCCTGATCGGTTCCCCGCCATCCGAGCAGACGAGGCACCGAGAGGCGGCCGCGCGACCAAGGGCGCGATGAGCCGGCGGCCCGCGAGCGGCACGTGACGCTCGGTCTCGCCCCGCCGTTGTGCCATCATCATCCGGAGCGTCGGCGACGGAGCGACGGGGATGGTTGACCTCTCGGCATCGACTCGACTGATGGCTGCGATCCTGTTGTTCGCGCTCGTGACCGTTGAGACGGGCGGGCTCTACCTGCTCCGGGTGGTCCGCGGCGACGCCGTCAGCACGCCGTTCCAGCTGTCGTTCGCGCGGGCCGGCCACGCGCACGCGGGCGTGCTCCTCATCCTCTCGCTCGTCGGTCTGCTGTACGCCGATGCGGTCGGGCTGAACGGTCCCCTTGGAACGATCGCACGGTCGGGGGTGCCGGTCGCTGCGCTCCTGATGTCTGCCGGCTTCTTCCTGTCCAGCCTGGGGGAGGGGCGCCAGGAACCGAACCGGTTCATCGTCATGGTCTACGTCGGAGGTGTCTGCTGGCGGCCGGGCTCGTCGCCCTCGGCGTCGGCCTCGTGCGCTCTGCCTGACGGGCGCCTGAGCGGACCGACCTCGGACGACGGCGGTCGCTGCGGACTCACAGCTTCCTGAGCAGGACCTGTTCGACGCGGTGGTCGGGCCCCTTCTGCAGGATCAGGTCCGCCCGCGTGCGGGTGGGCAGGACGTTCTCGCGCAGGTTGCGACCGTTGATCCGTCGCCAGATGTCGGCGGCCGTCGCGTCGGCCTCGGCGTCGTCGAGGTCGGCGTACCGGGCGAAGTAGGACCGGGGGTCGCGGAAGGCGGTCTCCCGGAGCGTCCGGAAGCGTTCCCGGTACCAGCGTTCGATGTCGTCCTCCTCGGCGTCGACGTAGACCGAGAAGTCGAAGAAGTCGGACACGAACACGCGGTCGTCGGCTCCGGTGCCGGACTGCAGCACGTTCAGGCCCTCGATGATGAGCACGTCTGGCTGCCGGATGACGACCTTCTCCTCGGGGACCACGTCGTAGGTCAGATGGCTGTAGACCGGCGCGCGGACCTCCGGTTCACCCGACTTGACGGCCGCGACGAAACGCACGAGCGCGGCGACGTCGTAGCTCTCGGGGAAGCCCTTGCGGTCCATCAGCCCACGACGGTCGAGCTCGGCGTTCGGGAGCAGGAACCCGTCGGTGGTCACCAGCGCCACCTCGGGGTGGTCCGGCCACCGGGCGAGCAGCGCCTGCAGGATGCGCGAGGTCGTGGACTTGCCGACCGCGACCGATCCCGCCACGCCGATCACGAACGGGACCTTGGCGGCGAGCGACCCGAGGAAGGTGTCGGTGACCCGGTGCAGGTCCTGTCGGGCCGCCACGTAGAGGTTGAGCAGCCGGGACATCGGCAGGTAGACCTCGGCCACCTCCTCCAGCGAGAGCTGCTCGGCCGTGCCGCGCAGCGCCTCGACGTCGGCCTCGGTGAGGGTGAGCGGTGTAGCCGAACGCAGCGTTGCCCACGCTTCCCGGGGCAGGGTCACCCAGGGGGAGGGGGTGCGGTGGTGCGGCACGAGGAGCTCCGAGGGTGGGAGCGGGGGCGGCTGGAGGCTAGCGCCGCCCCGTGGGTCGGAAGCTGCGGGGCAGCGGCGCGCGCGCCGCGGCGGGATGCGGCGGGATGCGCGACACTGCGCGCCGCAGGTGACGAGAGGTGCGAGGTGTCCGGGACCGGTGCGAGGCGGCTGCTGGTGCAGCGACTGGTCGCTGCCGCGCTCGTGGCGGTGCTGGTCCCGTTGCTGGTCGGCATCGGCTCCGTCGCCGACGAGCAGCCGATCAACGAGGGTGAACCCTCGCCGCGCACGGTCATCGCCGACGAGCAGGTCCGCGAGGTGGACCGCGAGGCGACCGAGGCCGCCCGGGCTCAGGCCTCCGAATCCGTGTCGCCGGTCATCGCCCCCGACCGGACCGCTCAGACGTCGATCGTCCAGGACGCCCGAACCGCCTTCAGCGCGGCGCGGGACGCCCGGCAGCCGGAGGAGCCCGACGAGCAGCCCGGCGGCACCGACGGTGACGTCGACCAGCCGGCGTCGTCCGCGTCCGCGTCCGCGCAGGCCGAGCAGGTCCTCGACGCGGTCCCCGCGCTCGGGCCCGACCTCGCGCGGGCGTTGGTCGACCTCTCAGACGATGATCTCGCCGACGTCGAGCGCGAGACGCTCGCGGTGGTGCAGTTCCTCGCGAGGCAGCAGGTGAACGCCGAGGACCTCGACGGCGTGGTCGACAGCACCCTCGAGGAGGAGACCGCGGTCCGTTCCTTCCCCGGGGACACCGCCGAGACCGTCGCCGCACCGCTGGCGCGCGCCGTCATGCGGCCGACGGTGGTCACCGACGCCGAGGCGACCCGCGCGGCCCGGCAGCGGGCCGCCGACGAGGTCACCGAGGTCGCCAACGTCTGGAACGTCGGCGACGCGGTGGTGCGTGAGGGGCAGGTCGTCGAACCGCTGCAGATGCGTGCCATCGAGCGGCTCGGGCTCGAGGGAAGCTCGCCGTTGCGTGCGCTCGCCCGCAGCACCATCGCCTCGCTGCTGATCGTCGCGGTGGCCGCGATCTACCTGCAACGCATGCAGCCGAAGGTGTGGGTGAGCGGGCAGAAGCTCATCCTGCTCGGCGCGCTGACGGCGATGTTCGCGGCGCTCGTGGTCGGCACCAGCATCCTCACCGAGGTGACCACGTCGGGCATGGCCTACCTCGTACCCGCTGGGGCGTACGCGATGCTCGTGGCGGTGCTGATCCACCCCGTCGTCGGTATCGCGACGATGCTGCCCGCGGCGGTCCTGGTGCTGCTCGCCGCCCCCTCCCGGGGGCCGCTCGCGCTGTTCGCGGCCGCCACCGTGCTGGTGAGCGTGCCCCTGACCACGCGCATCGCGGCACGGTCCGACCTGCGGTCGGCGACCTTGCGGGCCGCGGTCGCCTACCCCTTGCTGGCGGTCGGCACGGTCGCCGTCTTCGGGCCGAACGACGAGCTCCTGGTCGCGCTCGGCGCTGGCGCGCTCGGGGGGCTGATCACCGCCCTGGTCGTGCAGGGGGCGCTGCCGTTCCTCGAGAACCTGTTCCGACTGCCCACCGTCACGGCCCTGCTCGACCTGTCCGATCGCAACCACCCGTTGCTGCGCGAGCTCGAGACCAAGGCGCTCGGGTCCTACAACCACTCGGTCATGGTCGCCTCCCTGACCGAGCGCGCGTGCCGCGAGGTCGGCGCCGACCCGCTGCTCGGCACCGTGGCGGCGCTCTACCACGACATCGGCAAGGTCCGGCAGCCGCACTTCTTCATCGAGAACCAGCAGGGCATCGCCAACCCCCACGACGAGCTCGAACCCGAGGTCAGCGCGGTCATCATCCAGAACCACGTCAAGGACGGGGTCGAGATGGCGACCGAGTACCGCCTCCCCCCGGAGGTCGTCGCCTGCATCGGCTCGCACCACGGCACGATGCTGGTGGGCTACTTCTACGACCGCGCGGTCAAGGCCGCCGTCGCGAACGGAGGCGACCCGGACGACGTCGACGAGGGCCACTTCCGCTACCACGGCGGCAAGCCACGGTCCAAGGAGGCGGCCATCCTCCTGCTCGCCGACTGCTGCGAGGCCACCACGCGTGCCATGGCCATGTCGAAGGGCACCCTGCCGCGGGAGGAGATCGAGTCGACCGTCGAGCGTCTGCTCGCCGAACGTGTCGACGATGGGCAGTTCGACGAGAGCGATCTGACGTTCCGCGAGCTGTCCCAGGCGCGGAGCACGATCGTCGAGTCGCTGGTGGGGATCTACCACCCTCGGATCGCCTACCCGGACAAGCCGCAGCAGCCCGCGTAGACCGGACACCCTGGACGCGGAGCGCCGCTACTCGCCGAGCGCGAAGCCCTCGGCGAGCAACCTCGGCGAGTAGCTCCGGAACGCGATGACCGTCTCCGAGGTCTCGATGCCGGGGATCGCCCCGATGCGGCCGGTGACGACGTCGGCGAGATCCTCGTTGTGGGCGACCACCACTTTGACGATCAGGTCGTAACGTCCGGTCACCGAGTACACCTCGCGGACCCCGGCGACCTCGGTGAGCGTCTCGGCGACCTCACCGACGCGGGCCACGTCGACGTCGAGCAGCACGAAGGCGGTGATCACGATGGTCTCCTCGCAGCCCCGCGACGGCTTCGCGGCGCGCGTCGTCGCGGTGGTGGCGGCGACGGTAGCGGGGGAGGTCGTCACCTACGGCGAGGTCGCCGCCGAGGTCGGACGTCCGCGTGCCGCCCGTGCCGTCGGCCGCGTCCTGGCCACCTGCGGCACGGACCTGCCGTGGTGGCGCGTGGTCGCTGCCGGCGGGCGTTTGGCGCCGGGCAAGACCGAGCGGCAGGCCGACCTGCTGGAGGCCGAGGGGGTCCGCGTCGACCGCGTCCGCGGTCGCGTCAGGGGTCAGCCTTGAGCGTCGCGCAGCACCTGCAGCGCCTCGTCGGCGTGCTTCTCCATGTCGGTCTCGCTGCTGATCGCGGCGAGCACCGTCAGGTCGCGGTCGAGCACGTAGGTCTGCCGCTTGCTCCAGAGCGGTCCGGGACGCTTCGCCCCGAGGAGCCTGGCGACCGCACCGTCGGGGTCGGCGATGAGCGGGTAGTCGAAGCGGTGCTCCTCGGCGAAGCGTGCCTGGGTGGTGACGTCGTCCCGGCTGATCCCGACGCGGGAGGCCCCGAGCTCCGCGAACTCCGCGCCGAGGGTGGGCACGGGTGATCCGCCTCGGGGTCGGGGGGGTCGGGGGCGATGGGAGCGGCGCGGAGGCCAGCGTGGAAAGTTCGGCACCGACCGCGTCGTCGGTCGGTCGCTGGTACAACGAAGGCCTCGGACGGTAGGGGACACCACGTGGACCGCGGCAGCCTGCACCACCTCGAGCTCTACGTCCGTGACCTCGAGCGGGCGCACCGGTTCTGGGGTTGGTTGCTCGCCGAGCTCGGCTACGAGCCGCACCAGGAGTGGGACGAGGGCTGCTCCTACCACCGGGGCAGCACCTACCTCGCGTTCGTGCAGGCGCCCGAGGGGGCGCGCGAGCTCGACCGGCGCGATGCCGGCGTCAACCACGTCGCCTTCCACGCCGGGTCCCGCAGCGACGTCGACCGGTTGACCGCGGCCCTCGTGGAGCAGGGGGGCACGCTGCTCTACCCCGACCGCCACCCCTACGCCGGCGGCCACGACCACTACGCCGCCTTCTGCGAGGACCCGGACGGCCTGAAGGTCGAGCTGGTGGCCGGCTAGCGCACCCCCCAGGGCGCATCGCGCGCGGTGAGCGCACATCCGGTGGGGGTGGGGACGCCGCGGCCGGTGGGCGGCGTTGTACCCCTTGTGAGCCCATCGTGCCGGTCGCCCCGTCCCGACGGCCACCGCCACGAGCACCGATCCACCCGGACCCCGTCCGACCGTGGCCACCAGACCCCCTCCCGCTCCGAACATCCCGTGCGAGGGTGGCTCCGCACTCCGCCCCGCCGAGGAGGCCCCGTTGAACCCCGTCGAGCTGCCGACCGCTGACACGTCGGTCGACGAACTGCTCGAGCGCTCCGCTGAGCGCGGCTACGTCCTGCTCTCCGAGCTGCAGGAGCTCTACGTCCCCGAGCTGCACGGCACCACGTGGATGGACGACGCTGCCACCAGCGCCGCCGACGCGGGCGTGCAGGTGATCGACGACGTCGCCGATGACGCCCCCGAGGCGCTCGCCGACCCGACCGCCGCGCTCACCACCGACCTGGTCCGCCAGTACCTCAACGACGCCGGCCGTCACGCCCTCCTGACCAAGGAGGACGAGGCTGACCTCGCCAAGCGGTACCAGGCCGGGCTCGCCGCCGACGTGATGATGGCGTCCAAGGACGACCCGCCGACCCGTGCCCGCAAGGCTCGGCTGCGCACCATCAGCCGCGACGGCGCCAAGGCCAAGGAGCGCATGGTCCAGGCCAACCTCCGCCTCGTGGTGCCGCAGGCCCGCAAGTTCTCCGGGCGTGATCTCGACTTCATCGAGCTCATCCAGGAGGGCAACCTCGGCCTCCTGCGTGCCGTCGAGAAGTTCGACCACACCAAGGGCTACAAGTTCTCGACCTACGCGGTGTGGTGGATCCGGCAGGCGCTGCAGCGCGGTGTGGCCTCGAAGGGTCGCACCATCCGCGTCCCCGCCCACGTCTGGGAGCTGTACGGCAAGCTCCGCTCGGCCGAGCTGCGGCTGCGCCAGCAGAAGGGGGGCGACCCCACCGAGGAGGAGATCGCCGAGGAGGTCGGTCTCACGGCGGTCCGCGTCCGCGAGGTCCGCGAAGCGATGCAGGAGCTCGTCAGCCTCGACCGCCCGATCGGTGAGGACGGTGACGCCACCATGGGTGACCTGATCGCCGACGCGGGAGGCGTCGACCCGGCCGAGACCGCGCTCGAGGGCGACGCCATGTCGCAGATCAGCGCCGCGCTCGACGCGCTCGACGCACGCGAGCGGGTGATCCTGGTCCTGCGCTTCGGTCTCGGTGGTGAGGAGCCGCAGACGCTCGAGGAGATCGGCGCCCACTTCGGGCTGACCCGCGAGCGCATCCGCCAGATGCAGAACCGCGCCCTGGCCAAGCTCCGTCACCCCTCCCGGGCGCACAACCTCAGCGGGCTGCTCGACGTGCTCGACCGCGCCGCCTGATCCGACCCGCCCTGCGTAGGCTCCCCGGTCCACCCGATCGGGGAGCTTCCGCGTGGACGTCACCACCAGCACCCACCGCTGGTTGCTCGGGGTCGTCGCCGTCATCGTCCTCGTCACCGGGGCCGGGCTGGTCACGCTCTGGCCGAGCGCTGACGCCCTCCCCGCCGTCGACGAGGCGCCCGAGCCGCTCGTCACCGCCGAGGTCACCGCCGTCGAGCTGACCGGCGAAGCCGCCGACCCCGCCGTCGGGGGAGGCGCCGTCGCGGACGTGCAGGTCCGCCTCCTCGAGGGTGACGAGGTGGGCCGGGACGTCACCCTGCGGGTCGACCTCGACGGCCTGCCGGCCATCGAGCCGGGCGCCCGCGTGGAGCTGGCACGGACGGTCGGTCCGGACGGCGACGTCGACTACTTCGTCACCGACTTCCGGCGGCTGCCGACGCTGGCGTTGCTCGTCGGGCTGTTCATCGCGGCGGTGCTCGTGGTCGGGCGGTGGCACGGGTTGCGATCGTTGCTCGGACTGGCGATCTCGTTGCTGCTCATCGTGCGCTTCGTCGTGCCCGCCATCCTGGCCGGCCAGAACCCCCCGCTCGTGGCGCTCGTCGGCGCGCTCGCGGTGATGGTCGTGACCCTCTACCTCGCGCACGGTGTGAACGAGATGACCACCGCCGCCATCGTCGGCACCGCTGGGGCGCTGGTGCTGACCGTCCTGCTCGCGCTGGTCTTCATCGACCAGGCGGCCATCACCGGGTTCGCGTCCGAGGACGCGGTCTTCGCCCGCCAGCAGGTGGACGGTCTCGACCTCCAGGGCCTCGTGCTCGCCGGCCTCATCATCGCCGCCCTCGGTGTGCTCGACGACGTCACGGTCTCGCAGGCCTCGACGGTGTTCGCGCTGCACGAGACCGACCGGACCCTCCCCTTCGTGACGCTCTTCGCCCGCGCGATGAAGGTGGGTCGCGACCACATCGCCTCGGTCGTGAACACGCTGTTCCTCGCCTACGCCGGTGCGTCGCTGGCGCTGCTGGTCATCTTCTCGACCGGCGGGCTCGCCACCGCAGAGATCGTCAACTCCGAGGTGCTGGCGGTCGAGATCGTCAAGACCGTGGTGGGCTCGCTCGGGCTGATCGCCGCGGTCCCGCTGACGACCGCGCTCGCGGCGCTCGTCGCGGTCCGTCGCCCCGACGGGGCCCCGGCACTGGCGGTCGCCGACCACGGGCACGGCCGCGCCGCCGGCCCTGGCTCGGCTCCTGCGCCGTACGCCGGTGGAGAGACCGAGCCGGTCGACGACGAGGAGCGCGCCGCCCGCGCGTGGGCGCGCTACCTGCAGGAGCACGGCGTCGGCTCGGATGACGACGGGGATGCCCCGGACGCGGCCGACCCCGACGCCCCGCTCTCGGATCGTCCGCCCCGCGACCGTGGCTAAGGTCCCGGCGCGCTGGTCAGGGTCCGGGAGGGATGCCGGGCCTCGGCGTCGAACGAGTGCCGCGAGGCCGCGAGGCGGCCGAGGGAGGGACCGCCCGTGGAGTCGTCACCGCTGACCGAGATCGGTCTACCGATCGCCCTGGCGATCATCATGGTCGGGATCGGTCTCACGCTGACGGTCGGCGACTTCCGTCGCGAGCTGAAGACCCCGAAGGGGGTGGTGGTCGGCTCGATCGGTCAGCTGTTGCTGCTGCCCGCGCTCGGGTTCGTGATCATCTCGGTGCTCGACCTCGACCCGGCCATCGCGGTCGGGCTGATCATCGTCGCCGCGTGCCCCGGGGGGACCACCTCCAACCTCATCAGCTTCCTCGGCCGTGCCAACGTGGCGCTGTCCATCGTCCTGACGGTGGTCGCGTCGATCGTGACCATCGTGTCGCTGCCGCTGTTCACCGACCTCGCCATCGACCTGCAGGCCAGCGTGCAGGCCGACGGCACGAGCCTCGAGGTCCCGGTCCTGCGCACCGTCCTCACGCTCGTGGCCGTCGTGCTCGTCCCGGTCCTGGTCGGGATGGCTGTCCGCGCCCGCGCCCCCCACCGGGCGGCCTCGGCGGAGAAGGCGGTCGCGATCTTCGGTGCGGTCCTGCTCGTCGCGCTCATCATCGGTATCGCGCTCGCGGTCGACGACGTGGTCGGGCTGATCCGCCAGGCCGGCCCCGCCGTGCTGCTGCTCAACATCGGTGGCATCGTGATCGGCGCCGTCCTCGGCCGGTTCGCCGGACTGAACTGGACCGACCGCCTGACGCTGGCCATCGAGCTCGGGGTCAAGAACTCCACCCTCGGCATCCTCCTCGGAGGCCTCCTCGGCGACCTGACCTGGGCCGTCCCCTCGGCGGTCTACGGCCTGCTCATGTACGTGTCCGCGGGGGTGCTCGTGCTGATCGGGCGCCGCCACGACGACGTCGCACCACCGGTTCCCACGCACACCTGACCGCACCCGGGGTGTCCCGACGGCCCCGTCCGCTGACACTCCCGCGGTTGCCCCGTATCCTCTGCAGGTCCCGCGCCGGAGCGCAGCGCTCCCGGGACAGAACACCACCTCCCGAGCACCACCACGGCCCGCTCGTGGCGGTCCGGCCGCGGGACTCCGCCGGGGGACCGGACGTCGCTGAACGCGGCAGTCACCCCCCCGCGGCCGCCCGCGCGCGTCGGACCCAGGACGAGCCCCACAGGGACGAGACGGAAGCCCCTTGACCGACGTCACCCCCACCTCCGAGCTGTTCGAGCGTGGCGCCTCGCGGGGCTACGTCCTGCTGAGCGAGCTCCAGGACCTGTTCGACCCGCTGACCCACCCCGAGAACTGGGTCGAGGACACCGCGCAGTCCGCGCGCGACCTCGGGATGCAGGTCCTCGACGACCTCGTCGAGGACGCCGATCGCCCCGAAGCGCAGCCGCTGTCGGCCTCGTCGGACTCCGTGCGGCAGTACCTCAACGAGATCGGGCGTACCGACCTGCTCACCCCCGAGCAGGAGGTCGACCTCGCCAAGCGGTACCAGGCCGGGCTCGCCGCCGACGCGATCATCGCGTCGGGGACCAAGCTCACCCCGCGCCGCAAGGTGCAGCTGCGCATGGTCGGACGTGGCGGCGAGCGCGCCAAGGACCACATGATCCGCGCCAACCTCCGGCTCGTGGTGTCGGTGGCGCGCAAGTTCCGCGGTCGTGGCGTCGACCTGCTCTCGCTCATCCAGGAGGGCAACCTCGGCCTCATCCGCGGCGTGGAGAAGTTCGACCACACCAAGGGCTACAAGTTCTCGACCTACGCGACCTGGTGGATCCGTCAGGCGCTCCAGCGTGGTCTGGCCAACACCGGGCGGACCGTCCGCCTCCCCGTGCACGTCCACGAGCTGATGGGCAAGGTCCGGTACGCCGAGTTCGCGCTGCTGCAGCAGCTCGGCCGCGAACCCACCGAACACGAGATCGCCGCCGAGCTCGGTCTGCCGGTCGAGCGTCTGCGCGAGGTCAAGCTCGCCGCCCAGGACGTCGCCTCGCTCGACAAGCCGATCGGTGAGGACGGCGACGCCACCATGGGTGAGCTCGTCGCCGACGAGGACGCGATCGACCCGGAATCGTCCGCGACGGCCGTGCTCGCCAAGCGCGAGGTCGAGCGTGCTCTCGCCGCGCTCACCGACCGCGAACGCACCGTGCTGATGCTGCGGTACGGGCTGATGGACGGCGAGGAGCACACCCTCGAGGACATCGGTGCCCAGTTCGGGCTGACGCGCGAGCGCATACGGCAGATCGAGAAGAAGACCCTCACCAAGCTCCGCCACCCGTCGCGCGGCTTCCAGCTGCGCGGCCTGCTCGACAGCGTCGACGCACCGAGCTGAAGCTGCTGAGGCTCCGACGCGCGTCGACGGCCGGTCTGGCCGTCGTCGCGCTCGTGGTCGCGGCGTGTTCGTCGTCCGGTGAGCCGGCGGCCAGCGACACGACCGAGGGTGTCGCGGACGACCCAGCTGCCACCCCGCCACCAGCCGCTCCACCTGCCGTCGCTGCGCCGCCCGTCGTCGAGGCGCCGCCAGCCGCACCTGCCACCGCCGTTCCGGCATCGCGCGCC
This sequence comes from Nitriliruptor sp., assembly GCF_040882075.1. NCBI lineage: Bacteria > Bacillati > Actinomycetota > Nitriliruptoria > Nitriliruptorales > Nitriliruptoraceae > Nitriliruptor > Nitriliruptor sp. The sequence goes on along the minus strand of NZ_JBBEBZ010000027.1, from coordinate 28,900 downwards.
GAGCTGACCCGCTGGCTCGAACAGGTCCTCGACGCGGCCGGTCGGGCGGCGCCAGGTCTGACGCTCGGCGTCCTCGTGGTCGACGAAGCCGGGCGTGAGGTGGTCGCGCTGGCGCCCGACACCCCGCTGATCCCGGCGTCCACGCTCAAGCAGGTCACCGCGGCCGCGGCGCTCACGACGCTCGGGCCCGGGGCGCGGCTGCCGACCACCGTCGAGGCGACGGCTGGCATCACCGGCGACGGGACCCTCGACGGCGACCTGCTGCTGCTCGGATCGGGTGACCCGACCCTGGTCACCGAGGAGTACGCGCGGATGGTCTACCCCGCGCGTCCCCGGACGTCGCTGGATGCGGTCGCGGACCGGCTCGTGGAGCTCGGCCTCCGGCGTGTCACCGGGCAGGTCCGGGGCGCCGCACCGGGGTTCGCCGAGCCGACGCTGCCGGAGGGCTGGCCCGACCGGTACCTCGACAGCCTCGACGGCCGCTACCCCGCGGGCCTCACCGTCGATGGCGGCCTGGTCACACGCATCGAGCTCCCCGAGGTCGACGATGGACCGGAGGGGGAGGGCTCCGACGGGCCCGCTGCTGACCCGCCGGACGCTCCGCCCGACGGCGACACGAGGGCCGCACCGGACGACCCGCCGACACCGATCAACGTGCTCGAGCAGCTGGCCGCGCTCGACAGCGACCAGCCCCCCACCGTCCGCACCTCGCTCGCCATCGACCCGGTCCAACACGCGGCGGCTGAGCTGACCCGGCTGTTGCGCGAACGTGGCGTGGAGGTGATCGGATCGGCGACCTCGGAACCTGCTGAGCTCCCGAGCACCGGACGGCTCGTCACCGCGGTCTCACCGTCACTGGCCGACGTGCTGCGCTTCACCGTCCAGCGCAGCGACAACCACCTCGCCGACGCGCTCGCCCTGGTGGTCGCACGGACGCGGACGCGGGATGGCAGCTGGGCGGCCGTTCCGCGGGCCTTCACCCAGGTGCTCGAACGGTTCGACGTGCCGGCCGAGGGCCTCGTCGTCGCGGACGGCTCCGGGCTCTCCCGGGCCGACCGTCTCACGGCGCGGACGCTGACCGACCTCGATCGCCGCATGACCGACAACCCGCGGTTCGGGGCGACCTGGCGCTCCCTGCTGTCGGTCGCCGGTGGCTCCGGCACGCTGCGGGACCGCTACGTCGGCACCGTCGCCGAGGGCCGGCTGCTCGGCAAGACCGGGACGTTGCGGGACGTGACGAGCCTGACGGGCCAGATCATCTCCGCGACGACCGATCCGCTGGCGGCCAGCACCGTCGGTGAGCGCCGCTACCACCTGACGGTGCTCGGCAACGGGGTCGACGGTGCGAACCGCGCTGTCGTCCGCGCCGTCATGGACGAGGTGACGTTGGCCCTGACCGCGGACCTCGACGGGTGCTCGCTCGCTCGGGCGGGTGAGGATGGGCCGCTCGGTCAGCCACCGGTCGCCGTCCGATGCACGTCGGGCTAGTCCGACGGGACCATCTTGTCACCATTCCCGCGTTCTGCCGGGCGGTGACGCCGTGGTCAGACGTACGGTCCGGCCGTCGCGGATCCGTGCCTCTCGGCGTCCGCCCACCTGACGATCAGGAGCCGGCTCGTGGCCCGCATCAGAACCCTCACCATCGGTGTCGCTGTCGCGGCACTGGTCGCCACGGCGGTGCCGGCCGGTGCCGCCGAGACCACCTTCGCCGCGCGTGCGGCGAGCGCTGGTCTCACGCTCGATCTGGCGGGGACCGACCTGCTCGACCTCGGCGCCACCCGCGCGGCGATCGTGCCGGGTGAAGCGCGCGCCATCGTCGCGCCTCTCGCGCTCGGTGGCACCCCGGTCGGAGACCGGGACGCGCAGTCGGACGGCCCGCGGGTCACCGACCCAGCCGCCGGCAGTGACCGTTGTGAGGGTGTGATCCCGGCGCCGCTCAGCAGCATCATCGGGGCGGGCCTGTCCTGCGGCGACGCGAGCGCCGAAGGCGACGTCCTGGAGGCCTCGGCCACCGGTGGCGTCGCCGAGCTGTCGGTCCTGAACGTCGACAGCGCCCAGCTCGGTGATCTGACCGACCTGCTGGCCACGCTGCCGCTCGATGCGATCCTCGACCCCGTCCAAGCGGAGCTCGACGGCGAGCTCGCCGGCCTCCTCGACCAGGTCGGTGACGCGTGCGTGAGCGCACTCGGCGTCCTGAACCTCGACGGTGGCGGCGAGGGCGGCTCGCTGCCCGGCGACCTCGACGGTGTGATCGGGGAGCTCGAAGGTGTCCTCGATGGCCTCGGCCTCGGTGGTCTGCTCGGTGGCGGTGGTGACGGCGGTGGCGACGGCGACGCTGGTGGACTGCTCGACCCGGTCGTCGGCCTCCTCTCCACGGCGTCGGCTGCGGACCCGCTGACCGACCTGCTGGGCCAGCTCACCGACGTGCTCGACAGCATCACGGGCACCCTGCCGGTGGCCTGCGACGTGCTCGGCGACCTGACCGACGCGCTGACCGGCGGCGACCTCCTCATCGACCTGACGAGCGGTGAGCTGCTCGGTGCCCTCGCCGGTGCCGAAGGCGCCCTGACGGTCACCCTGCTCGCGACCGAGAGCGCCGTCGCCCGCGACGGGGACACCGTCCACGCCGCGGCCGGTCCGGCCGATGGCGGGGCGGTCCGGATCGCCCTCGACATCCCGCTGCTCGACGACCTCCTCGAGCCCGTGCTCGTCGGTGCCATCGCACCCGTGCTGAGCGAGCTCCAGACCCTGCTGGCACCGCTGAACGACGTGACCAGCGACATCCCCGTCGTGGGCGACCTCGTCTCTTCGCTGTTGACCGAGGGCACCATCGGTGAGCTCGTCGACGGTCCGCTGCTGGCGGTGGGCGTCGCACCGGGGTCGGCCACCGCGACCGGTGACCTCGGGACCGAGGAGACCTCGGGGACGGCCACGAACGCGGTCGTGACGCTCGACGGCTCGCTCTTCGCGCTGCCGGTCCTCGCCGGGCTCGACGACGGGCTGAACGACGTCTCCCGCCGGCTCGATACCGCCCTGCTGAGTGAGCTCCGGGCCACGCCGCTGGTCGACCTCGTGTCGGTCACCCTGCTGCCGCGGAGCGTGGAGGACACCGAGCTCGAGGGGCTCGCCGGGACGCTGGCGACCTCCGGGACGGCGTCGGTCCAGGTCCTATCGGCCATCGGTGACCCGCTCATCGACCTCGACGCCGCCCCGGCAACCGCGGCCGTCGGTGTCGGACCGCTGGATGGGACGACGCCGGGCGGTCCGGGCGTCCCGGTCGTGCCCTCCGGTCCGGACGGCCCGTCCCCGGCGAGCCCCTCCCAGCCTGGTGGTCCGACCTCACCTGACGGGAGCCCGGCCCGGCCGGGTCTGCCCGCCACCGGCGGCGGTGCGGCGCTGCTCGGGCTGGCCGCGCTCGGAGCCGCAGCGACGCTGCGACGTCGCGGCTGAGCTGACCCGAAGGGACGGACGGAACCCCTCGGTGCCCTGCGCGGATCGCGCGGGGCACCGGTGTATCCGCCCCACCTCGTGGACCGCTCGGCTGCGTCCCCCGAGACCGGCCTCGGTCGGGATGGCCGGATGCGCTCGGTTCGGGGGTGGCGGGACCTGCCGCGTACGGTGCGCGGGCCGGGTCGGCGCTGCGGTGGCGACCAGAACCTCCGAGGAGAGCTGTCGTGGGACGACACGAGGCCGATCTGACCATCATCGGTGCCGGGCCCGCGGGCCTCTACGGCGCCTACTACGCCGGTTTCCGGGGGCTCAAGGTCGCGGTGCTCGACTCGCTACCCGAACCCGGCGGGCAGGTCGCGGCCCTGTACCCCGAGAAGATGATCTTCGACGTCGCGGGCTTCCCGGCCGTCAAGGGGCAGGACCTGATCGAGCGGTGCGTCGAGCAGGCCGCTCCCTTCGACCCGACCTACCTGCTCGGCCACCGCGCCGAGACGCTGACCAAGCAGGACGACGGGTCCTTCGTCATCGGCACCCACAAGGGCGCCGAGGTCGCCACCAAGGCCGTGGTCATCACCGGCGGTATCGGCACGTTCACGCCCCGTCCGCTGCCCGACGGCGACGACTACGAGGGCAAGGGCCTGGTGTACTTCGTCCGCGAGCTCGAGGTCATGCGCGACAAGGACGTCCTGATCGTCGGTGGCGGTGACTCGGCGTGCGACTGGGCGCTGAACCTCGAGGGCATCGCCCGTTCCATCACCCTCATCCACCGCCGCGACCGCTTCCGTGCCCACGAGGACTCGGTCAACAAGCTCTACGAGTCGAGCGTCCGGGTCTTGACCTTCACCGAGGTCGCCAACATCCGCGGCGAGGACGGCATCGAGTCGGTCGAGGTGTTCCACAACAAGACCGACGAGCGCGAGACCCTGAAGGTGCAGGCCGTCGTGGCCGCCCTCGGGTTCAAGTCCGACCTCGGTCCGCTCAAGAGCTGGCACATCGAGATCGATGGCCGGCACGTCCTGGTCGACACGCGCATGGAGACCAACCTGCCGGGGGTCTTCGCCGCTGGTGACATCACCGACTACGACGGCAAGGTGCGTCTGATCGCCGTCGGTTTCGGCGAGGCGGCGACCGCGGTGAACAACGCGGCGGTCTACATCGACCCGAGCGCCCGCGTCTTCCCCGGCCACAGCTCCGGCTGAGTTCGCTCAGAGCCGGTCGACGGGGACGACCCGCAGGCGCGGACCGAAGGCTGGCGGTCGCTGGCCCGCGCTGGTGACCAGCCGGACCACCCGTCCGCGGTGACCGGCGAAGGGCGCCAACAGCTCCAGCATCTCGTCGTCGGTGCCCCGCGGTCGACCGGCGAGGTTCCACGCCACCTGGTTCTTGACGTGGAAGTCGCCCACCTCGACCGCGTCCGGATCTCCGGCGGCGCTCCGGAGCGTGAGCTCGGCGGTCCACGGTCCGATACCCGGGACCAGGCAGAAGGTGCGCAAGCGAGCGTCTCGTGCCAGCTCGAGCGCCCGCTCGAGCTTCGTCGCGTGCTTGGCGGCGCTCCGCACGGCTGCGGCCCGGGACCGTTCCACCCCCGATCGGTGCCACACGTGGTCGGGGAGGGCGGCGCAGACCTCCGGCGACGGCGCCAGCGACAACCCGAACGCGCCCGGTGCGGGCGACCCGTGCTGACGCACCAGCCGGGTCCACGCCCGCGCCGCCTCGCCGCCCGTGACGCGCTGGGCCAGGATGGTCGGCACGAGCAGGTCCCACGCCGTGCCGGTCCGCACGATCCGCAGGCCGTGCCGTTGGCGGTGGGCGCGGGTGACGAACGGGTGGCGCTCCGGCGTGAAGCCGTCGAGGTCATCCTCGGCGCCGACCAGGGCGGGTGCGTGGTCCAGGGCCCAGTCCGCACCCGGGCCGTACGCCCGCGCGTCGAAGCGTCGCTCGCTGGTCCGGACCAGGTGGATCGTCGCGGCGCCGGCCGGCGTCACGCTGGCGCGAACGACCTCGTCCGGTCGCAGCCGGATGGTGGGGTCCTGCGCGCTCGAGACCAGCGGCGACAGCGATCGCCGCAGGTCGACCGCGAGGGGAACGCTGAAGGACCGCATCGGTGGGACGCTACCGGCCGTCGGTACGACGGGACCCACGCCGAGGCGTGGGTCCCGGTCTGCGCGGCGCGGCTCAGGCCGTCGGGTCCGCCACGTACCGCAGGTACGGACGCGGCGCGTCGATCTCACCGAAGCGTTGTCGGGCGTCCTCGTCGGACACGGCGGGCGTGACGATGACCTTGTCGCCCTTGGTCCAGTTCGCCGGCGTCGCGAGCTGCTCCTTCGAGGTCAGCTGCAGCGAGTCGATGACGCGCAGCAGCTCGTCGAAGTTGCGCCCCGTCGATGCGGGGTAGGTGAGCGTGAGCTTGACCTTGTCGTCCGGTCCGATGATGAAGACCGATCGCACCGTGGTGGTCTCGCTGACCTCCGGGTGGATCATGTCGTAGAGGTCGGCGACCTTCCGTTCCGGGTCGGCGATGATCGGGAAGTTGAGCTCGTCGACACCCTGGGTCTCCTCGATGTCCTTCTTCCAGACCTCGTGGTCCTCGAGCGGGCTCACCGACAGACCGATGACCTTTGTTCCGCGGGCGTCGAACTCGTCCTTGAGCTTGGCGACGGCCCCGAGCTCGGTGGTGCAGACCGGGGTGAAGTCCTTGGGGTGGCTGAACAGGACCGCCCAGCTGTCACCCTTCCAGTCGAGGAAGCTGAGCTCGCCCTCGGTGGTGGCGGCGGTGAAGTCGGGAGCGGTGTCTCCGAGGCGGATCGACATCGTGCGGGAACCTCTCGATCGGGGCGCGCGCGGGGGGCGCGACGTGGTACCCCGACGGTACGGCCCACCCCCACGGCCGGTCAGGGTCCGACCGTGTGAACGGTGCGAACGGCCGCACGGGGTGACGGTCAGGCCTCGTCGTCGCGAGCCTCGAGCCGCCGCAGGATGCCTCGCAGGGCGTCCTCGAGGGCGTCCGCCTCGGCGACGTCCAGGCCGGCGAAGGTCGCACTCAGCGCCTCGACGTGGGCGTCGAGGGCCGCGTCGATGGTCTCCCGTCCGCGATCGGTCAGGCCGACCCGGGTGCGGCGTCGGTCGTGGGCGTCCGGCGTCCGGACGATCAAGCCGGCCGCCTCGAGACGATCGAGCCGGTTGGTCATCGCCCCCGACGAGACGAGCAGCGACCGGTACAGCTCGGTCGGCGTGAGCTCGTAGGGCGGGCCCGCACGCCGCAGCGCGGCCAGCACGTTCTGCTCACCGTCCTTCAGGCCCCACGGCGCGAGGTGGTCGACCAGATCCCGGTCCATGTAACGCGTCAGCCGGACCAGACGAGCGACGAGGCGCAGCACCGAGGTGTCGAGCTCCGGACGTTCACGGGACCACTGAGCGAGCAGGTGATCGACGTGGTCGCCGGTGTCGTCGGTCGCGCCTGAGGTGCTCGGTCCGTCCATCTGCGGGACCCTAGCCGTGAGGGTTCGGACCACCCCGCCGGCACGTCCGGACGGACGATCCGGCGGGAGGCATCAGAACAGTGCGACCTGTTCGCCATCGGTGGCGGTCGCGACGACCGGTCGCACCCGGGAGGTGACGTCGCGGATCACCGCGTCGTAGCTGTCGTCGGGGTCCGACGGTGGTGGCGGCATCGGCGGTGGTGGCGGTGCCGTCACCGCGTTGCGGAACCTGGCACCGGCCCACGGGATGCCGAGATCGGCGCAGGCTGCGACCACACGTTCCGGATCGCAGCCTCCATCGACCGCTCCGACCACGTCCACCTCGAGGTGGGGGATCGGAGCCATCAGGACGAGGTTGCGTTCGACGTCAGCCCGTGAGGCACGCAGCCCGGCCTCGAGCTTCGGGTGCAGGTCGTGCAGTGCGGCGTAGATCCCGAGCACGCTGCCGTGGTCGCGGAGCAACCGTGCGGCGATCTTCGGCCCGACGCCGTCCGCACCTTTCAGCCCGTCGGAGGGGTCACCGCGCAGCGCGGCGAGATCGACGTACTGCCAGGGCTCGATGCCGTAGGTGGCCCGTACCGCGGCCTCGTCCTCGACGAGCAGGTCGGACATCGACGCGCGCGGCCGCAGCAGACGTGTCGTCGGGCCCACCACGGCGGTCAGGTCACGGTCCGAGGTCAGCAGGTCGCAGGACCAGCCCACCGCTCCGCACGCGTCCGCCGTCGCGGCGAGCAGGTCGTCGGCTTCGACCCCCTCCTGTTCGACGACGCGGAAGCCGCAGGCCTCGAGGTCGCGGCGGAGGGCCTGCAGGTGGCCGGCGAGATCGGGGTGGTTGGCGGGCCGGTGCGCCTTGTACTCCGGGTGCTCGAGCTTGCGACGGTTGACCGGGTGGTCGAAGCCCACGACCACCGCGTCGTACGGGCCGTAGGACCAGGCGGTCGCGAGCATCCCGAGGACCGTCGCGGTCACGAACGGCCCGGTCGGTTCGTCGCGGTGCTTGGCGTGGAAGGCCCGGTGTCCGAGCGAGTTGCCATCGACGGCGAGCACGGTGGGCAACGGGACGCTCCGTGGTGCGACGAGGCGGACGCGGACCGGACCGACCGTACCGGGTGGGTAGCCTCGGACCGTCCCGCCCCGAGCCCTCAGGAGCCGTCCGTGACCACCCGCATCGAGCGTGCGCTCGTCACCGGCGCGTCCGCCGGCCTCGGCGCGGAGCACCAGCGGTTCTCGGCGTGAACGACGCGCTGGTCGGGGTCGGCGTCCGGACCGTGACCCTCGGCGGTCTGCCGTTGCTGGTCGCCGCGGTCCCGTCGGGAGGTGCCGGTGGGGTCCTGCTCGATCACGTCGCCGACCGTGGCCTCGTGGTGCTGCCCGGTGTGACCGGTGTCGAGCTGCCGCGAGGTGCACGGCTCGGCTTCGTCGTGGACCGGACCGCGCTTCGGCTCGTCGACGAGCAGGACGCCACGCTCCTGCGTGCGCCCCGCGAGGGACTCGACGCGACGTGGCTCGATGCGGCGCTCCGGTTGCGGGGGACGATGACGGTGCTCGGCCGCGACGTCGAGGTCGATGCGGAGCTCGACGTCGCCACGTTGGTCGCCCGCCTCGATGCGGCAGCCGGCGACGGGCGCGTGCTCGGCGCGATCGTCGGGTTGCTCGAGGAGCGGCCGACGCTGCCGCTGTTCCTCTGAAGAGGCCGCGCGGCAACGACGTCGTGCTGTCCGATCCGGTCTACTCCTGGGGCGGGAGCACGACCACCGGGCAGTGCGCGTGCTGGACGCACTGCTGGCTCACGGAACCCAGAAGCAGCCCCGAGAACCCGCCGCGTCCACGTGAGCCGACGACCAGCAGCTCGGCGCTGTTGGCCAGTTCGACGAGTGCCCTCGCGGGCCGGCGGTCCTCGTGAACCACGACCTCGACCGGCAGATCGTGGTCGTCGAGCTGCGCGACCATGCGCTCGACGAGCTGCCGTGCGTGCCGGGCGGCTTCCACCGCGGTGTCCTCGATGGACCGCTCGGGGATGCCTATCGGCGCGGTCATGTCGCCGTAGCCGTACATCTGCCACGCCGGGGTGTGTTCGTAGACGTACACGGCACGTAACGCAGCGGTGCGCAGGCGAGCCTCGTTCGCTGCCCAGCCCAACGCCGCTCGTGACTCCTCGGAACCGTCGACCCCCACCACGATGACGCCCACACCGGCTCCTCTCTCGAGATGACCTGACCCGATGGTCGGGGGTGGCTCGATCACGGGCAAGGCCGGTCGGACACCCTACCGGGTCGTCGCTGGCTCGGCGAGATGTGCGGTCCGCGGACCTGGACCTGCTGACGGGTGGCACGGTTGGTGAGGACGTCGTGGTGGGTGCGGGGTCTGGCCAGCAGCCCCTGTTCGGTGGATTCAGGTTCCGTCGGGGCCGACGGTGGCGACCGGGGCGTCGGGTGCCGCCACCGGCCCGCGCGTGCCGGCGGCCACGGCGACGCCGACGAGGACGAGTGGCGCGCCGAGGGCGAAGGCGGCAGCCGGGAGCTCGCCGAGCAGCAGCCACGCCAGGATGCCGGCACCGATCGGCTCGGACAGCACCACCGTCGAGATGACCGTGGCGGGGACGTGGGCGAGCAGGGCGTTGAAGACGCTGTGGCCGAGCAGCTGGGGGCCGATGACGATGCCGGCGATAGCCGCCCACGTCCCGGCATCGAACCCCGCCAGCGGCACGCCGACCGCCAGGCAGGCCGGCAGCAGCACGAGCGCGGCGACCGCGTAGACCAGGCAGGAGTACACCGTGGCCGGGACGTCGCGGCGGGCGGCGCGGCCTGCCAGGAGGTAGCCGCTGACGGCGATCGCGCTGGCGAACGCGAGCCCGTCACCGAGCAGGGCGCGCGGCCCGAGGTCCACCGCGGTCAGGTCGCCGGCACCGATCACCAGCGCCCCGACGATCGTGACCGCCACACCGATCCCCGTGCGCCGGTCGGTCGGTTCGCGCAGGAACCACCACGCGCCGAGGACGACGAACAGCGGCGACATGGTCGCCAGCGTGGTCGCGGAGGCCACGGTGGTGAGGGCGAGCGACGCCTGGAACAGCCCGAAGTGCAGCCCGAGGGACGCGCCGGAGCCGAGCAGTTGGCGGCGGCGGGTCGCGGTGAGCGCGACCGGGCTGCGTCGGTGAGCCCGCCAGGCGAGCGGGGCCAGGGCCACCGACCCGAGCGCGCACCGCCAGAAGGCCACCGCCAGCGCCGGCGCCGCGCCCGCGGCGGCCCGCGCCACCTGGGGGTCGTCGCCCATGGCGTACCGCGACAGGATGGCCGAGGAGGAGACCGCCAGCACGCCGAGCAGCAACGCCCCGCCGACGGCGAACCGCGATGGTTGGCGAACAACGGACACGCGGCACCTCCAGCGGGGGCGGCGAGGCTAACGGGAGTCGATGCCGGGACCGGTCCGGTACCACTGACGCCGACCACGCGGAGGACGGAGGAGGTGTGGGCCTCGACACCCGCATCGGGCTCGGGATGACCGAGGACGAACGGTGGCTCCTCGCGCGCTTTCTTCGTCGGCGAGCATCTGCCGGTCCTCCCCGTGAAGCGTTCCAAGCGACTCGTCGTGCTCGCACGGTTGGCGCTCGAGTTCGAGCCGGGGGAGCGCTACCTCGAACCGAAGGTGGACCGGCGTCTCGGCCGCTTCAACCGGATAAGCACCTGTGTCCGGTCTGGCCTCATGGTCGCCCCGAACTGGAGGGCTCGATGGGAGTCTCGGACCGAGCAGTCCGCCGCCGCGCGGGTAGCCATCACGGGCGTTGCCTACTGGCTCGGCCCGCCCCGTCCTCGGCTTGCGGGGTCCCTACGTGGCGCTGGCGCCACACCAGCGCCCCGGTAGGCCGGCGCGCACCCATCGGTCGGGCTCGCGGGGTCCTGACGTGGCGCTGGCGCCACACGAGCACCCCGGTGGGTCGAGCGCACCGATCGGATGGGCTCCGGGTGTCCGGGTGTCCGAGGGGCCGACCAGGCGGGAACCGCCGTAGGTGCTCGATGCGTCGCCGTGTCGTCTCCCGGCCTGCGCCGTACGGTCACGGGCGGGCGAGTCGGCCGACCCATCGACACCCGTTGACGGACTCAGAGGGTGCTGAGGGCGTGGAAGCGGTCGAGGACGCGGACCACGTAGAGCTGGGTCTCGACGATGTCGGGGACGGCGTTGCCGGCACCCCGCACGCGTCCGGGCCCCGCGTTGTAGGCGGCGAGCGCCAGGTCGACCCGTCCGAAGGCATCGAGCTGGGTCGACAGGTAGCGGGCGCCGCCGGTGATGTTCTGCACCGGATCACGCGGGTCCACCCCGAGCCCACGCGCCGTACCTGGCATCAGCTGCGACATCCCGAGCGCGCCCGCGTGCGACACCGCGTCGGGACGGAAGTTCGACTCGGTCCAGACGATCGCCGCCAGCAGCCGCCCGTCGATGCCCTGACCTGCGGCGATGGCATCGATGGTGGCCGCCCACGCCCGTCCGTGCCCTGGGAGACCCGCGGCCCAGCTGGGTGGCGGGCCGTCGAGGGCCTCGATGACGCGGACCGGGACACGGACGCTCACCGCGGACAGCTCGAGCGCAGCGACCCGCGCCTCGAGCTCACGCACGAGCACCGCCCGAGCGGCCGCATCCGCCTCGAGCGTCGCCAACGCGGCCCGGCGGGTCTCGGTCTCCCGGGTGACGGTGGTGACCAGCTGCTCCTGCGTGGCGACGAGATCGGCGACGCGGCGACGCTCGGCTGCGGCGGTCCGAGCGGTGTCCACGGCGCGTCGCCGGGCGTCGCCGACCGAGGCGTTGGCGGTGGCCGTGGCGCGGGTGAGGGCAGCGTCGGCGTCGACGTCGGCGCGCTGGTCGGTCAGCAGCTGGTGCAACACGTCGCGCGTCACGGCGACCTCGTGGAGGTCACCCGCGCGGACCACGCCGCCGAACAGCAGACCGGGCGCCGCGCTCCCACCTCGCTTGTAGGCCGTCACCGCTTGCTCGGCGAGCCGGTCACGCCCGGTCCGGTGGCGCTCCGCGATCGCGGTGAGCTCGCTGGTCGCGGCTTGGAGGGTGGCTGCGGCTTCCCGTTCCTCGGCGGCCGACGCGTCCGCAGCCGTCGATGCGTCGGCCAGCTGGGCTCGGACCTGCGACAGCGAGGTCGCGGCCTCGCGGAGCCGGACGTCGGATGCCGCGACCTCATCGTTGACACGTCGCACGGCGGCGGCGACCTCGTCGAGCTCCCGGCTCGCGGTCGTCAGCTGGTCGCGGGCGTCGTCCAGCGTCGGTGCCGGTGAGCCCGACGCGCCACCCGCGGACACGACGACGATCACGCAGGCGGCGAGGAACGCTGCCAGCGGACCTCGACGCGACCTCGACCGCACGGACGACCTCACACACGTGATGGGCTGCCGGACGGCACCCCTCGCTCCATCGGCACCTCGGTGCCGCGACTTCAGCCCTAGTCCCCGGTGAGGTCCCGGAGGCCGCGGGCGTGGGACGGGTGGCGCAGCTTGGCGAGGGACTTCTTCTCGATCTGCCGGATGCGCTCGCGCGTCACTCCGTAGACCTCGCCGATCTCCTCGAGCGTCCGCGGGTCGGCACCGTCGAGCCCGTAGCGCAGCTCGATGACGCCGCGTTCGCGGTCGTGCAGCTGCGCGAGCGCGAACGCGACCTCGTGCCGCGCGACCCCGGCGGTGGCCTGGACCGACGGGTCGAGCGCGTCGTCGTCGGGGACCAGGTCCCCGAGTGTGCTGCCGCCGTCCTCGCCGACCGTGCGGTCGAGCGAGGTCACCTCCCGGCCCGCGAGCCGCAGTTCCGCCAGCCGTTCGACGGTGAGGCCGAGCGCCTCGGCCACCTCGGCGTCGGTCGGATCGCGGCCGACGACCTGCAGCAGCTCGAACTCGGTGCGCCGGATCTTGGCCACCAGCTCGTGTACGTGGACGGGCAACCGGACCGCGCGGGCCTTGTTCGCCGTCCCGCGGGTGAGCGCCTGCCGGATCCACCACGTCGCGTAGGTCGAGAACTTGTAGCCCTTGGTGTGGTCGAACTTCTCGACACCGCGCATCAGACCGAGGTTTCCCTCCTGCACCAGCTCCAGCAGGGACAGGCCCCGACCGAGGTAGCGGCGAGCGACCGAGACCACCAGCCGGAGGTTGGCGGTCACGAGCCGCTCCTGGGCTCGTTCCCCGTCGCGAACGAGGCGCCGCAGCTGCGCTCGGGCCGCGACCGTGCGCGCCGTCCCGTCGGCCAGCCGCGCGGCCGCCTCGAGCCCACCCTGGAGCCGCTTGGCGAGGTCGACCTCCTCCTCGGCCGTCAGCAGCGGGACGCGCCCGATGGCGTTGAGGTAGTAGCGGACGCCGTCCGTGGTCGATGGCGTGGTCGGTGCGGGGGTCGTCCCCGTGCCGTCATCGGTCAGATCGTCGACGACCTCGAGACCGCGGTCGCGGACCGTGGCGGCGAACCGGTCCGGCCAGTCCGAGGCGTCCTCGAGCGGATCGTGGAGGTCGTGGATCTCCGACAGCAGGACGTACCCGCGGCTCTCGACCTGGGCGAGCAGGTCCCCGAGCCCAGCACGATCACGATCCACGCGAGGCGCGACCGTACGGGCCTCGTCGTCAGCGACATCCTGGGCTGCCACGTCACTCCCCGGGGGCCGACGTGCACCGGATCGCTCCGCACGGTCCGCACGGTCCGCACGGTCCGGCCGACGGCTCCCTCGCCTCCCGGCTGCTCCACAGGCTAGTGGGCGGGCTCGTACACCGGCGGGCAAGCTCGGTCGCCGTCAGCCGTCGAGGTCCACGGCGAGCTCGAGCCAGGCCTCCTCGGCGCTGGCGAGTTCGGTGGTGACCTGGTCGAGTTCGGCCTGGAGCGCTCGGAGTCGGTCGGGGTCCGTGGCCGCCGTGATCATCGCGTCGTGCAGCTCGTCGCGTCGTCCCGTGAGGGTCGCGACCCGGGTCTCGAGCTGGCGGACGCGCTTGCGTGCCGCCTGCCGTTCGCGGTTGTCGCGGTTCGGTCCGCCGCGCGCGGGCCCCGACCCGGACGCGGTGGTGTTCGCCGCCGCTCGGTGCCCGTCCCAGTCGAGGTGTTCGGTCAACCGGCCGCGCGCCACCGCGATGGTGCGGTCGGTGAGCCGGTCGAGGGTGAACCGGTCGTGCGAGGCGACGACGAGGGTGCCGGCGAACCCGTCGAGGTGGTCCTCGAGCACCGCCAGCGTGTCGAGGTCGAGGTCGTTGGTCGGCTCGTCGAGCAGCAGGACGTTCGGGGCCGCCACCAGCAGGTGCAGCAACGCGACCCGACGTCGCTCGCCACCCGACAGCAGTCCGATCGGGGTCCGCTGGAGCTGGCCGTCGAACCCGAACCGCTCGGCCAACCGGTGCGCGGGCAGGGTCTCACCGTTGGCGAGCGGCACGTGGGTCGCGACGTCGAGCACGCTGTCGAGGACGGTCCGCGACCCGTCGAGCCCGGCCCCCGCGGACTGCTCGTACAACCCGAGCTGGACGGTGGTGCCGACCTTCACCTCGCCGCCGTCGACCGGGAGCCGCCCTGCCAGGACGTGGAGGAGGGTGGACTTGCCCGCGCCGTTCGGCCCGACGATGCCCACACGTTCGCCGGGACCGATGCCGAGATCGACCCCGTCGAGGACCTGCACGTCGCCACGTCGCAGGCTCACCCCGCGGAGCTCGAAGACGTCGTTGCCGAGCCGCCGGCGTCCCGTCCCGAGCTCGAGCGGCCGCGCGTCCTCGTCACCGCTGGCGGCCGCGCGGAGTACCTCGACCTGCTCGGTGCGGAACTTCGGTTTGCTGCTGCGTGCCTTCGGGCCGCGCTGGAGCCACGCGACCTCCTTGCGCAGCAGGTTGTTCGCCCGGGCCGTGGCCCGCTGTTCGGTGGCGGCCCGCTCGACCCGAGCCTGGAGCAACGAGGAGTAGGAGCCCTCGTGCCAGACGACGGTGCCCTCGCGGTGCGCCGAGGGCGGCACGAGGTCGAGCATCCGGTCGGTCACGCGCTCGAGCACGTAGCGATCGTGGGTCACGAGGACGACGGCGCCGGTCCGTCGGCGCAGCTCGTCCTCGAGCCAGTCGATGGTGTCGACGTCGAGGTGGTTGGTGGGTTCGTCCAGGATCAGCAGATCCGACGGGGGGAGCAGGGTCCGGGCGAGGTCGACCCGTCGGCGCTGCCCGCCGGACATCTGCGAGGTCAGCTGCGCGGGGTCGACCCGGAGGGCGGCCAGCAGCCGCTCGCCCTCGTCGGGGCGCGCCGTGGGATCGGCCTCGAGCACGGCGTCGAGCGCGGGGACGTCCGGCAGCAGCGGGTCCTGAGCGAGCATCCCGGTGCGCATGCCGCCCCGAGCCACGACCTGGCCCTCGTCCGGTGCGCGTTCGCCGGCGAGGATCCGCAGCAGCGTGGTCTTGCCCGACCCGTTCGGACCGACCAGTCCCACCCGGTGCTCGGAGGACAGGCCGAAGGACACGTCCGAGAAGAGGGTCCGACCCTCCACGGACGCGCCGACGCGGTCCACCGAGATGAGGTGCATGGCGAGCAGGGTAGGCCGCCGTCGGGGGTAGCCTGACCGCACCCGCTGACGCCGCCCCCCTGTGGGCTCTGGCTCGCGTTCGCTCCCAACCTCCTGTGAGGTCCCGTGCTCAGCCTGTCCGACGTCGTCCTGCGCGTGGGTGGTCGCCCGCTGCTGCAGAACGTCGACCTGCGCTTCCCCACGGGGTCGCGGACGGCGCTCGTCGGCGGGAACGGGGCCGGCAAGACCACCCTGCTGCGCACCATCGTGGGCGAGCGCGACGCCGACGAGGGCACGGTCGCCCGCCCGAAGGGCCTGCGGCTCGGGTTCCTGCCCCAGGACATCGTCGACACCATGAGCGGTGAGGACGCCGGCGGCACCGTCCTCGACCACGTCCTGCGCGGCGCCGCGCACATCACCGACCTCGAAGCGCGTCTGCGCGCCCTCGAGCAGCGGATCGAGACCGCGACCGGTGCCGAGCAGGAGCGGCTCCTCGACGACTACGGCCGGACCACCGACAGCTTCGAGCAGCTCGGGGGCTACGAGCTCGAGGCCGAGGCGCACCGCGTGCTGTCGGGGCTCGGTTTCCCACCCGATGCGCACGGGCGTCCCACCGCCGAGCTGTCCGGTGGGTGGCGGGTGCGGGTCGCGCTCGCGCAGCTCCTGCTCGCCAAGCCCGATCTGCTCGTCCTCGACGAGCCGACCAACCACCTCGACGTCGAGACCATCGGGTGGCTCGAGGACACGCTCACCTCGCTGCCCGGTGCGCTGCTGTTCGTCAGCCACGACCGGGACTTCATCGATGCGGTCGCCGACACGATCGTCGAGGTCGCTGCGGGGACGGCCACCACCTACGACGTGCGATCGGGGACGATCGTGGCCGAGGAGGGGGGGTTCGCCGCCTTCGTGCACCAGCGGGAGGAACGGCTGGCGTCGCTGCGCGCGGCGCGGGCCCAGCAGGACCGCCAGCTCGCCGACGTCGAACGGTTCGTCGAACGCTTCCGCTACAAGGCCTCCAAGGCCAAGCAGGTCCAGTCCCGGGTCAAGGCGCTCGACAAGGTCGATCGCATCGAGATCGCCGACCGCAAGCAACTGGTGGCCAAGTTCTCCTTCCCCGAGCCGCCCCGGTCCGGACGCACCGTCGTCGAGACGAAGGGCCTGCGTGTCGCGTTCGACGATCACGTCGTGCTCGACGGGGTGGACCTGGCGATCGAGCGTGGCCGCAAGGTGGCCGTGCTCGGACCCAACGGTGCCGGCAAGACCACCCTGCTGCGGGTCCTCGCCGGGCAGCTCGAGCCGACCTCCGGGACCTACGAGCTCGGTCACAACGTCGACATCGCGGTCGTCGACCAGCACCAGGCCGAGGTGCAGGACCTCGACCGGACCGTGCTCGAGGAGTTCCGGACGGCCCTCGGTGACGAGCACCGGGGCCTCAACCACCGCTCGATGCTCGGTGCCTTCGGGTTCCCGGGCGACCTCGCTGAGCGGGTGGTCGGGATGATGTCGGGAGGGGAGCGCACCCGGCTCGGCCTGGCCAAGGTCATGGCCTCTCCGGTGAACCTGCTCCTGCTCGACGAGCCCACCAACCACCTCGACCTCGCGTCGCGCGACGTGCTCGAGGACGCCCTCCAGGCCTACCCCGGCACCGTGTTGTTGATCACCCACGACCGTCACGTCATCCGTGGGGTCGCGGACGCGATCATCGAGGTCGACGGTGGCCGAGCCCGGTGGTTCGACGGGACCTACGAGGAGCTGCTCGCGCGTCGATCCGCCCCGGCTGCGCGGCCGGCAGCGCCGACCCGCGCCGACGGCGCGCGGGGGGAACGTGGGCCGAGCGCCGGGCCGCGCGCCGACACGCGTGACAAGCGCAGCGAGGCCGAGCGTCGCCAGGCGCGTCACGCGGCGACCAAGGACCTCAAGAAGGAGGTCACGCGCATCGAACGTGACCTCAACCGGGCGGAAGCCACCGTCGCCGAGCTCACGCGTGAGCTCGCGGATCCGGCCGTCTACGACGACCAGGAGCGGGTCAAGGGTCTGGTCGCCCGCCACGGTGCCGCGAAGGATGAGGCGGCGGACCTGATGAAGCGGTGGGAACGGGCCTCCCTCGCCCTCGAGGATGCCGAGGCGTCCGCTCGGGCCTGACCGCCGGTCGTGGCGGGGAGCGACCTCCGCCACCTGGACGTCGGTGAGCGTCGCGCGCTCGGGATGGCGCGCGTTCGCCCTCCAGGGGCTGTGCGAGCAGGTGGAGCGTCACCTACACCACGTCCGTTCGTTGGGAGCGACACGAGCCCAGCAGGGACACGACTGCGGCAGGCTCACTGCCGACCGGACGAACGGGAGCACCGATGGGACGCAAGCGACTCCTCACGATCCTGACGACGGTCGTCCTAGCCGTCGGTGTGCCCGCGGGCACGGCCTCCGCCCAGCTGCAGCTGCCCGGTGTCGGCTCGGTCGACGTCTCCGAGGACTGCGCCGGGGCGGACGTGTCGCTCGGCGACCTCGAGCTGGACGCGAAGCTCTGCGCCTCCGATGATGGCGCCGCCGACGAGCCCGAGGCTGGCAGCACCGGGACCCCGCTCGACCAGGTCACCGACCCGGTCCGCGACGCGACCCGCGCCGTGACCGACCGCGTCAACGAGATGATCAGCGGTTCCCAGGGGGACGGCGCCACGCCGACCCCACCGTCCGCACCCGGTGGTGACGGCGGGACCGCGCCCAGCGGTGGCTCCGATTCCGGCAGCACCGACCGCGGGAGTCGTGGTGGCTCCGAGGTCCAGCCCGCCGGTACCGCCGACCGCGCGCCGACCGCGGCCGACCAGCGCGAGCGCCAGCGTCAGCTGGCCAGCATCCGCGCCCTCCGTTCCGACCTCTCCGCCGGGACCAACCTCGACACCCGCAGCGGCCCGGTCGTGCCGTTCGGCGGCATCAGCAGCCTGCAGATCGACGAACCGGCCGACCCGCTCGTCGCCGAGGGTTCGATCGTCCCGGGTATCGACTCGACCGTCACCCCCGACGTCGCTCCGTCCGCTGAGCAGGCGATCTTCGCCGGCGGCCCGGCAGCACCGGACCTCGACGAGGTTCCCCTGTCGCTGCAGCTCCTGGCGGGCGCGCTCGTCCTCGGTGCCGGCGCCGTCTGGACCCTCGCCCGGCGCGAGTTCGGCGACCAGCCGATCACGACCGCCTGAGACCACCCCACGCACGAACGACGCCCCCGCTTCCGGCGGGGGCGTCGTCGTGCGGCCGGTCGGACCTCAGCCGCGGTCCTCGACCGGCGCGTAGTCGCGCTCGCCGGCGCCGACGAACAGCTGGCGCGGGCGGACGATGGCCTGCTCCTCGTCGAGCAGGTTCTCCTGCCAGTGGGCGAGCCACCCGGGGATGCGTCCCATCGCGAACAGCACCGGGAACATCGAGGTCGGGAAGCCCATCGCCTGGTAGATGATCCCCGAGTAGAAGTCGACGTTCGGGTAGAGCTTGCGCTCGGCGAAGTACTCGTCCTCGAGCGCGATGTTCTCGAGCTCGACGGCGATGTCGAGCAGCGCGTTCTTGCCGGTCACCTCGAACACCTCGTGGGCGAGGTCGCGGACGATGGTCGCGCGTGGGTCGTAGTTCTTGTAGACGCGGTGCCCGAAGCCCATCAGGCGGAACTCGCCGTTCTTGGCCTTCTCGACGTACTCAGGCACCTGGTCGGCGGTCCCGATCTCCTCGAGCATGCGCAGGACCGCTTCGTTCGCGCCGCCGTGCTTGGGCCCGTACAGCGCCGCCGTGGCGCCGGCCGCGGCCGAGTAGGGGTCGGCGTCCGAGGACCCGATGGTGCGCATCGTGGTGGTCGAGCAGTTCTGTTCGTGGTCGGCGTGCAGGATCAGCAGCACGTCCATGGCCCGCTCGAGCACCGGGTCGGGCTCGTACTTGAGCTCGGTGGTCTTCCACATCATGTTGAGGAAGTTGCCCGCGAACGACAGGTCGTTGTCGGGGTAGGCGTACTTCATCCCGATCGAGTGCCGGTAGGCGAAGGCGGCGAGCGTCGGGAACTTGGCGATCAGCCGGATGATCTGCTGCTGGCGGGTGTCGGGATCGTCGATGCCCTTGGCTTCGGGGTAGAAGGTGGACAGCGCGCCGACCGACGAGACCAGGATGCCCATCGGGTGGGCGTCGTGGTGGAACCCGTCGATGAACTTCTTGATGTTCTCGTGGATGAAGGTGTGGTGGGTGATGTCGAACACCCAGCGGTCGTAGTCCTCCTGGGTCGGCAGCTCGCCGTGGATGAGCAGGTAGGCCACCTCGAGGAAGGTCGAGGATCCCGCCAGCTGCTCGATCGGGTAGCCGCGGTAGCGCAGGATCCCGGCGTCACCGTCGATGTAGGTGATCTCGGAGCGGACGTTCGCGGTGTTCTTGAACGCGGGGTCGTAGGCCAGCAGGCCGAAGTCGTCGTCGCTCACCTTGATCTGGCGCAGGTCCATCGAGCGGATCGCGCCGTCCTCGATCGGCAGCTCGTAGGTCTGCCCGGTCCGGTTGTCGGTGACGGTGAGCGTGTCCTTCTGATCACCCATCTCGGGGGGACTCCTCGTCGTGGCCTGCAGCGGGGGAGCGGGGTCGCCCCTCCCCGGCGGTCGGGGACGGTGCACGGTCGACGGTGGTCGACGTGCGTCGATCGCGGCAGCGAACCTAGCGGGCGTGGCGGGCCTCGGCCGGGGGCGTCCGCCCGTGGCCGGGGGGATCGGTGCCCCCCCGGGCGGGTCAGGCCTCGAGCCGCTCGACGACGCGTCCGAGCGCTTCGGCGACCACCGCGGCCTCGTGGTCACCGAGCAGGTCGGCGAAGTGTTCGCGGACGCCGGCGAGATGGGTCGGCGCCGAGCTGCGGATGACGTCGTAGCCCCGGTCGGTCATCTGCGCCCACGTCCCTCGGCGGTCGTCCTGGCAGGGGGATCGGGCGACCAGGCCGTCGCGCTCCATCCGGTCGATGAGACGCGTCAGCCCGGACTTCGACAGCAGGACCCGTCCCGCGAGGTCCTGCATCCGCAGCCGGTGCTCATCGGCCTCGGACAGCTGCACGAGCACGTCGTACCAGGTCAGCGGTAGCCCGACCCGGTCGCGCAGCTCCCTGGCCAGCTCATCGGTGAGCCGGGCGTGAGCGGTCAGGAACGCGCGCCACGCCGCCATCTGCGGAGCGGGGACGATGGGCTCGTCGTCGCGAGCCGGAGGCGGTGGGGGCGAGGTCTTCACGGGTGGCAGGGTAGTCAGCCACCCCTCGCGTCGATGCCCGTATCGGGGTCGGCGGCTGCGACCGGCGCCGTCCCTGGGGCAGCGGCCGGCTGGCAGGTCGGGCACCAGTAGACGAGCCGGGCCTGCTCGCCGAGGTGCCCCGAGCTGACGGGTGTGCGGCACCGCCGGCAGGGGTGCCCGCCACGGCCGTAGACCCACAGGCTCCCGTCGGGGCCGCCGGCGACCGTGGTCCGCGAGCTCGCGGGTCCGAGGTTCCGGCGGAGCAGGTCGGCGGCCGTGCTCAGCAGCGCGCGTCGCTCGCCGGCCGGGACGTCCCCGACG
The DNA here is from genome assembly GCF_040882075.1 of Nitriliruptor sp. Taxonomy (NCBI): domain Bacteria; kingdom Bacillati; phylum Actinomycetota; class Nitriliruptoria; order Nitriliruptorales; family Nitriliruptoraceae; genus Nitriliruptor; species Nitriliruptor sp. Next base: position 7,936 of record NZ_JBBEBZ010000027.1, on the reverse strand, counting down.
GGCGTCGCGGGGTGGATGCCGTGGAGGAACAGCACGTCGCAGCGGTAGACGTTGCCCACCCCGCAGGCGATGCGCTGGTCGAGCAGCGTCTCGCCGATGGTCCGGTCGGTGGTGGAGAGGCGTTCGAGGCGTGCGACGGCCTCGTCGATATCGGCGCCGGGGTCGCACAGGTCCGGACCGAGCTGCCGGAGCGCGCGGTGGCGCGCGAGCCCGCTGGCGTCAAGCACCTCCACGACGGGGCTGGCGAAGCAGACCGCGACGGTGCCGTGGACCGCCAGGACGACACGGGCCGCACGCGGCGACTTCCGCCACCGCTCACCCGGCGCGTACAGGTGCCAGGACCCCGTCATCATCTGGTGGGTGTGGACGATCAGCCCGTCGGAGGTCGCGATGAGCAGGTGCTTGCCGCGCGCCTCGACGCCGGTGATCTCGGCGCCGACCGCTGGCCACGGACGTGGCAGCCGTGGCAGGTCCACCCGGGTCAGCGGGCGCCCGACCAGCGCCGACCGCAGAACGGCGGCGGCGCGGTGGATGGTGTCTCCCTCGGGCATCGGCCGAGGGTAGGCAGGCGGCGGGACCGGCCCGCCACCTGCACCCCGGCACCGTCGTCGCGGCCGTCACGAGGGGCGGGAACGCCCGAGGGGGCCGCCGGAGCGGCCCCCTCGGGTGCGTGCGTGCCCCCGGAGGGGCGCTGGATCAGAGGTCGTACGGGCGCAGGGTGCCCCGGTTGTTGCTCTTGGCACGCTCAGCGGCGTCCTTGAGCATCGCGTTGATCTTCGCGTTCACGGCCTCGCCGAGCGAGGAGTCCATGCGCAGGTCGAGGCCCTTGACGGCCTCCTTGAGCTTGCTGTTGACGACGAGCGAGTCAGCCATCGGTCCGCCTCCGTTGTGTCGGGGTTGGTGCGGGAAGACCAACCTACGGGGCCGGAGGGGGCGAGAGCGAGGACCTCACCCCGTCCAGCCCCCGGAACTGCGCGTTGTGCGCGCATCAGCGTGCGCGCGGATCCGGGGTCGAACCGCGGTAGGTGAGGCCCCGGTAGCCGACCGTGAAGCCCTCCTCGGCCAGCACCGTGGACCACGGTGAGTCGTGCACGGGGACCCCGTCGACGCGGGTGATCTCGAGCTTGCGGAGCCGGCGGACGTCGACCAGGTTCCGGAGCGCTGCCACCCACGTGGCGGGTGGCGGGCCGTCCTCGAAGGTGGTCAGGCTCCGCCCGCCGCGCTCGAGCACCGCGGCCGGGGCGCCGGCCACCAGCACCACGAACGCACCGGCCGCACGTGCCGGTCGGCCCGCCGTCGGCGGCCACGCCAACGCTGCGCCGTAGGGTTGAGCCGGGTCGGTCGCGGCGAGCACGACGACCTCGGGCGGGTCGTCCGAGGGGTCCCGACCGCCGGCGGGAACCCGGAGGGCACGGAGCCGGTCGATCGCGCCGGGTGCGGCGAACTGCGCCGCGCCGAGACCAGCCACGACGTAGCCACGCCGGATGCGGCCCGACTCCTCGAGCACCTTCAGGACGGGGTAGACGGTCGAGAAGCCGCCGCGGACGGACTCGGCGCGCATGGCCTCGCGGGTCAGCACACCGTGTCGTTCGAGCAGCTGCTCGGCGAGCCCGTGGAGCTGTTCGGTGCTGGTCGTCGTGACGTCCCCCGCGCTCGGCGGCGGACCGTGCAGGTCGCGGGTCAGCGACCAACGTCCGCGGGCGGCGGGAGGACCGCCACCACGCGTGGGTCGGCCCGGTCTCGGTCGTGCGGTGCGGGCCCCGCCCGCGCGGCGCGTCCGGCCGCCACCGACGAGGTCGCGGACCGGTTGGTAGGTGTCGTTGGTGACCTGCCCCTCCCAGACCAGGTCCCATAGCGCGTCGAGGACCTCCTGCGCGTCCGGAGCACCGGAGTCACCGGCGCCCCGAGCCACCGCCGTGAGCAGGTCGGGCCAGAACGACGCGCCACGGGTCCCGAGGTGGTCGACCAACCGATCGTGCACGGTCCGGTCGCCCGGGGGTCGGCCACCGGCCACGGTGTCGCCGCCGCCGAGCAGCGGCACCAGCAGGGGGAACTGGTCGCGGAAGCACAGGACCACCCGCCCGTCGCGCGTGCCCACCGGTTCGACACCGAGCCAGACCACCTCGCCGGCGGCGATCAGCTCGTCGAGGTCGCCGGGCCGGTAGCCGTCGAGGCGGGCCGGGAGCACGTCGTTCTCGAGCACGGAGGCCGGGATCGGAGCGCCCTGGAGCTGGGCGACCACGTCGACGAGCGCATCGACGCCTCGTCGACGCCCCGCGCCCTCAGCGCCTCGGACGCCGTGCCACGCCGGCAGGAAGCGCCCCAGCACGGCCGGTTCGACCGGTTCGACCTCGCGTCGTAGGGCCGCGAGCGAACGGCGCTTCAGGCGTCGGAGCACCTCGCTGTCGATCCACTCCCGCCCGGACGCGCCGGGACGGAACTCGCCCGGCAGGACCCGGTCGATCCGTTCGAGGTGGCGCAGGGTCGCCTCGACGCGCTCGCCCGGCACGTGCAGGCGAGCCGCGCAGGCCTGGACGGTGAACGGGCCGTGCGTCCGGGCGTAGCGGCCGACGAGGTCGGCCAGCGGGTCCTCGACGGGCTCGGTGAACACCTGCGGGAGACCGGGAGGGAGCGCGACACCGATGGCGTCGCGCAGCCGCGCGGCGTCCTCGGCGGCGGCGATGCGTTCGCCGCCGCCGACCCGGACCTCGATGGCTCGCCGTTCGGTGAGCAGCTGGTCGATCCACGGGTCGGGATCGGAGGTGGCACGGTCGGCGATCTCGCCCCGGGTCAGGTCGCCGACGGCCCGGAGGACGTCGTGCAGCTCGTCGACGTCTCGGGCCCGGCGGTCGACCGCTGCGCGCCGTGCCGCGGCGTCGTCGGCGTCCTCGCCGGTCAGCAGCTCGGCGACCGACGCCGGTGGGGCGAGACGTTGCAGCTCACGCTCGAGCGCCTCGAGGACGTCGACATCGAGCAGGTCACGCAGTTCGTCGCCGCCGAGCAGCTCACGGAGCAGGTCGCGGTCGAGGGCGAGGGCCGCGGCTCGGCGCTCGGCGAGCGGTGAGTCGTACTCGTACATGTACTGACCGACCCAGCCGAACAGCAGCGACTGGGCGAACGGTGACGCGGACGTGGTGTCGACGGTGGCGATCCGGATGCGCCGCGACCGCAGCTGGCCCAGCAGGTCGCGGAGGGCCGGCAGGTCGAAGACGTCCTGGAGGACCTCGCGGGTCGCCTCGAGCAGGATCGGGAAGGTCGGGTAGCGCGAGGCGACGCCGAGCAGGTCGGCCGCCCGTTGACGCTGCATCCACAGGGCGGTGCGCTGGCCCGGCCGGCGCTTGGGGAGCAGCAGCGCCCGGCCCGCCGCCTCGCGGAAGGTCGTGGTGAACAGCGCCGTGCCGGCGAGCTGATCGACGACCAGGCGCTCGACCTCGTCGGGGTCGATCAGCAGCTGGTCCATCACCGAGGGGGCGTCGGAGGATCCGCCCTCGAAGACCGCGTCGAACGACTCCTGCAGGCGCAGGACGATGCCGTCGTCGGTCCAGAGGATCTCGGGATCGAACCCGGCGTCGGTCAGCTGACGCTCGATGGCCATCGCCCACGGCGCGTGCACCTGCGCCCCGAACGGGGACAGGATGCACACGCGCCAGTCGCCGAGCTCGTCACGGAAGCGTTCGACCACCACGGTCCGATCGTCGGGCAGCACCCCCGTGGCCTCGATCTGCTCCTCGAGGTAGCTGACGAGGTTGTCGGCGGCCCAGGCATCGAGGTCGTGGTCGGCGCGCAGGCGGGCGACCTCGGCGTCCCGGTCCGCTTCCGCGCCGGCACGGACCTCCCGGTGGAACACCCCGATCGCCGCGCCGAGCTCGAACGGGCGTCCCGGTCCGTCGCCGTGCCAGAAGGGCAGCTTGCCGGGCTGGCCCGGGGCGGGGGTGACCACCACCCGCTCGTGGGTGATGTCCTCGATGCGCCAGGTCGAGGCGCCCAGCACGAAGGTCTCGCCGGGCCGGGACTCGTGGACCATCTCCTCGTCGAGCTCGCCCACGCGCGCACCGTCGGGCAGGAAGACCCCGAACAGCCCGCGGTCGGGGATCGTCCCCGGGTTGGTCACGGCGAGCCGCTGCGCGCCAGCTCGCCCGCGGACGGTGCCGGCGACACGGTCCCACACGATCCGCGGCCGCAGCTCGCTGAACTCCTCCGATGGGTAGCGCCCGTCGAGCAGGTCGAGCACGCCGTGGAAGACGTCCTCCGACAGCTCGGTGAACGGTGCCGCCCGACGGACGAGCGCCAGCAGGTCGTCGACGGCCCACTCGTCGGTCGCCGCCATCGCGACCACGTGCTGGGCGAGCACGTCCAGAGGGTTGCGCGGGTACCGGGTCGACTCGATCAGACCGTCGTGCATGCGACGGACCACCACGGCCGTCTCGACCAGGTCACCACGGAACTTCGGGAACAGCGCACCCCGTGACGGCGCCCCGACCTGGTGCCCCGACCGACCGATCCGCTGGAGCCCGCGCGACACCGCACCCGGGGAGGACACCTGGACGACGAGGTCGACCGCCCCCATGTCGATGCCGAGCTCCAGCGACGAGGTCGCGACCAGCCCGCGCAGCTGCCCGGACTTCAGCTGATCCTCGATGTGGAGCCGCCGCTCACGCGACAGCGACCCGTGGTGGCTCATCACCAGCTCGGGTGGTGCCGAGGCGTCGGTCGGGCCGCGCGACCACGCCGGGTCGGGTTCGGCGAGCGCGGCCTCGAGCTCGTCACTCTCGAGCCCGGACGCACGCAGGGCCTCCTCGCGCAGCCGCGCGGCGTGGAGTTCGTTGAGCTTGGCGGCCAGCCGCTCGGCCAACCGGCGGGCGTTGACGAAGATCAGCGTGGAGCGGTGCTCGAGGATCAGATCGAGCAGGCGCGGGTGCATCGCCGGCCAGATGCTGCGCCGTGACGGTCCCGCCGCCGCGGGGCCGGATCGGAGCCCGCCGTCGTCCGCTGGCAGCTCATCCGATCCGCGCCCCGAGCCCGAGGCGACCCCCAGCTCGGCGAGGTCCTCGACCGGCACCACGACCTCGAGCTCGAGCTTCTTGGCGGTCCCGGCGTCGATGATCGTGACCGGGCGCGGTCGGACGCCGCCGTCGTCGGTGGGTTCGCTGCCCCCGAGGAACCGTGCGATCTCCTCGAGCGGGCGCTGGGTTGCCGACAGCGCGACCCGTTGTGGCGCTCGGCGAGGCGCGTCGCCGTCCTCGAGCCCGCCGAAGCGGACCTCGTGCTCGAGCCGTTCGAGGCTGAGCACGAGGTGGCTGCCGCGTTTGGTGGCCGCCATCGCGTGGATCTCGTCGACGATGACGGTCTCGACGTGGCGCAGGGTCTCGCGTGCCTGCGAGGTCAGCAGCAGGTAGAGGGACTCCGGGGTGGTGATGAGCACGTCCGGCGGGTTGCGCTTCATCCGTTCGCGATCTCGAGCGGGCGTGTCGCCGGTGCGGACACCGACCTCGGGTCGGTGCACGGCGTGTCCCGTGCGCTCGGCCGCGAGACGGATGCCCTCGAGGGGGGCGCGCAGGTTGCGGTCGACGTCGACGGCGAGGGCGCGGAGCGGCGAGAGGTAGATCACCCGTAGCCGCTGTTCCTTCGGCGGCACCGGGTCCGACACGAGCCGATCGATCGCGGCGAGGAACGCGGTCAGGGTCTTCCCGGACCCCGTCGGGGCGAGGATGAGCGTGTGGTCGCGGTCGGCGATCGCGGGCCACCCGCGCGCCTGCGCCTCGGTGGGCGCGGCGAAGGAGGTCCGGAACCACTCCCGGACCGGCGGGCTGAACCGCTCGAGCGCATCGTCCGGCTCGACGGGGCGGGCGTGGTCGACCATCGCGGGCACGCTACCGGCGCTCCCCGACACGGGGCGGTGGCCGTGAGCCGGGGAGGAACGACCATCCACGGCGTCCGGTCCGACGAAGCTCGGGGACGCCACCCCGCCGGAGACCCCGTGCGCACCGCCATCGTGCTGTTCACCCGTGACCTGCGCGTCCACGACCACCCCGCCCTGCACGCGGCGTGCCGCGACGCGGACCGGGTGGTGCCGCTGTTCGTCCTCGACGGCGCGATCCTCGACAGCCGGTACGCCGCGCCGAACCGGGTGGCCGCGCTGCTCGAGGCGCTCCGCGACCTGCGCTCGTCGCTCATCGCCCGCGGCGGTGGCCTGGTCGTGCGCAGTGGCGACCTCGTCGAGCAGGTGCGGATGGTGGCGACCGAGGTCGCGGCGGACGACCTGCACCTGACCGCGGACTTCTCCCGGCACGCCCGTCGACGTGAGCGTGCCCTCGAAGCCCTCGGTGCGGAGCTCGGCGTCCGCGTCACCGCTCACCCCGGGGTGGCCGTGGTCGAGCCGGGCGCGATCGAGCCGTCCGGTGGCGACCACTTCCGGGTGTTCTCGCCGTACTGGCGGCGGTGGTCGGTCCACCCCCGCCGCGCTCTGGTCCCCGCGCCGGAGCGGGTCCCCACGCCGACCTCCATCCCGACCGGCACGATCCCGTCCTGGACCGACCTCGTGGACGGCCAGGAGGCACCGGACCGGCTGCGGACCGGTGGATCGGTCGCACGTGAGCGGGCGGCGTGGTGGTTCGAGGACCCGGTCCAGGGTTACGAGGAGGGTCGCGACGAGCTCGGGCACGACCGCACCTCGAAGCTCTCACCGCACCTGCACCTCGGGTGCCTGTCACCGAACGAGGTCGCCGCGCGGAGCGATGAGCACCGGTCGGGACGCGAGGCCTTCCTCCGGCAGCTGTGTTGGCGTGACTTCAACCTCCAGCTCCTCGCCGCCAACCCCGACCTGCCGGACGAGGACCTGCGCAGCCAGGGGGACCGGTGGCGCGATGATGAGGACGACCTCGACGCGTGGCGTGAGGGCCGCACCGGCTACCCCGTCGTGGACGCCGGCATGCGACAGCTCCAGCGAGAGGGCTGGATGCACAACCGCGCCAGGATGCTGACGGCCTCGTTCCTCACCAAGCACCTCCACATCGACTGGCGCGCCGGTGCGTGGCACTTCATGGACCACCTCGTCGACGGGGACCTGGCCAACAACTTCGCGCAGTGGCAGTGGGTCGCCGGGACCGGGACCGACTCACGCCCCAACCGGGTCCTCAACCCCGTGACCCAGTCGCGGCGCCACGACCCGACCGGTCGGTACATCCGGCGCTACGTGCCCGAGCTCGCGGGCCTCGACGACCGGCTCGTCCACGCCCCGTGGGAGGGCGATGACCAGCTGTTCAGCTCGGCTGACTACCCCCCGCCGGTGGTCGACCACGCTGAGGCACGGGACCGGTTCCTGGCGGCGCGCGGGAGGTCCTGACGGTCGACCGGATCCGGGTCAGCGTGCCCGCGCCGCTACGCTCGACCCCGGTCCGTCCGGCCGGAGGTCCGCGTGCATCCGACGATCGACGACACCCCGGGGGCTGTCGACTCCACCCCCCTCCGGGTGGTCCTCGTCGACGACGATCCCGACTTCCGTCTGATCATGCGCACGCGCCTCAACCTGCGTCCCGGGATCGAGGTCGTCGCGACCGCCGGTGACGGCACCGAGGCGCTGCAGGCCGTGGCCGACCACGCGCCCGACGTCGTCGTGGTCGACCTCATCATGCCGGGTGTCGATGGGTACGCGACCTTGGCGCTGCTGCGCGAGCAGCACCCGGGCGTCGGAGCGGTCGCGTACACCGCCGTCGCGGCGGCGGCGTCCCGCGACCGCGTCGCGAGGCTCGGTGTGGAGCTGGTCCAGAAGACGCCGGATCCGGCCGACCTGGTGGCCGCCATCCACCGGAGCGTCGACGCGCAACGAGCCGAGTTCCAGCCGTGAGTCGCCGCCGCCGCGACGACGGCGACCGGGACGACGGCGACCACGGCGGCGATGACCACGGCGGCGCCGACCGCGTCGGCGGTGACCGCGGAC
>NZ_JBBEBZ010000026.1:0-1294 GCF_040882075.1 Nitriliruptor sp. | reverse complement strand
GAGGAAGCGGTCGTCGACTTCGCGGCGCAGGCCGACGCGCGGCTCGCCCCGTACCGCATCGAGCACGGCGCGTCGCTGTACGGCATCGCGGCGGACCGCCCGACCCAGATCGCGCAGGACGTGTCGGGGTTGGCCGACCACCTCGACTACGTCTCCCCGATGATCTACCCGTCGCACTGGGGGCCGGGGGAGTACGACGTCGCGGACCCGAACCGTCAGCCCTACGACATCATCACCGCGACCCTCGAGGTGTGGAAGGCCCAGACCGACGGCAAGCGGGCCCGGATCGTCCCGTGGCTCGAGGACACCAACTACCGCGCGTGGGACCGCCCCTTCCAGGTCCGCGAGCAGATCCGCGCGACCCTCGACCAGGGCATCGACGAGTGGCTCATGTGGGACCCGGTCGTCAACTACACCATCGAGGCCTACGAGCCCCGCTGACCACGGCCGGGGTTCGACGGTCGGGGTTCGGATGGTCGGGGTTCCGACGGGGCCGTGTCGGCGTCGGCTACAACCGAGGTCTTCCCCGTAGACCCTGTCCACCGACGTCCGTCCCGGCCCTGCCGTGGGCGAACGAGGAGCCTGCCCGGCGTGGCCGATCTGACCTTCTTCTACGGGACCATGAACTGCGGCAAGTCGACCCTGGCGCTGCAGATCCACCACAACGCGGCGATGGCTGGCAAGCACTGCCTGCTGTTCACCAAGCACGACCGCCAGGGCGGGGCGATCAGCTCACGCATCGGCCTCTCGCAACCCGCGGTGCTCGTCGACGACGAGCTCGACCTGCGGGCCTACGTCGGTGCGCGCATCGGTGACGGGTACCCGGTCGACGTGCTGATCTGCGACGAGGCGCAGTTCTACTCGACCAAGCAGGTCGGCCAGCTCGGGAGGATCGTCGACGAGCTCGACGTCGACGTGAACGCCTTCGGCCTGCTGACCGACTTCACCTCGCAGCTGTTCCCCGGTTCGCAGCGGCTGCTCGAGCTCGCCGACCGCCGCCAGGAGCTGCAGGTCGAGGCGCGCTGCTGGTGCGGCGAGCGCGGCAACTTCAACGCCCGGACCATCGACGGGGTGATCCAGCGGGCCGGCGAGCAGGTCGTGGTCGGCGACCTCGACGAGTCCACCGTGGCCTACGAGGTCCTGTGCCGCCGCCACTTCCGGGCGGGCACGACCCGTGAAGGCGCCGACCTGCCGATCGCGACACGGACCGGCGCCGGGAGGCCGACCGCTGCGCCGGTCAGCTCGGACCGCTGACCGGACGCGTTGGCCGGACGCGTTGGCCGGACGCGCTGAC
>NZ_JBBEBZ010000025.1:0-1321 GCF_040882075.1 Nitriliruptor sp. | reverse complement strand
TGTCCAACCACGCCACACCGCGGTTCATCCGCTGCTACGCCGAGGACCTCGAGCACCTCTACCTGCCGCGGGGACTGGTGGATCAGGCCACCGCCATCGTGGAGGAGGCGGGTAGCCGGCTCCTGATCATCGACGAGCGGCCCGAACCCGTGCCCATCGACCTGACCTTCGATGGTGAGTTCAGGGCGGCGCAGGAGCAGGCCGTCGAGGTGATGTCCGGCCACGAGCTCGGGGTGCTGGAAGCGCCGCCGGGGACGGGCAAGACCGTCATGGCGTGCGCCCTGATCGCGCGTCACGCCACGCCGACGCTCGTGCTCGTCGACCGTAAGCCGTTGCTTGCCCAGTGGCGGGAACGCCTGGCCACGCACCTGGGCGTCGATGCGGGGCAGATCGGCGGTGGGAAGCAGCGTCCGACCAAGATCGTGGACATCGCGATGGTCCAGACCGTGACACGTAACGAGCGGGCTGCCGATCTGCTCGACGGCTACGGACTGGTGGTGATCGACGAATGCCATCACGTTCCGGCCCCCACCGTGGAGCGCGCCGTCCGCAACCTCGATGCGCGTCGATGGTTGGGCCTCACCGCGACGCCACAACGTCCCGACGGGCTCAAGGACATCATGGTGATGCAGTGCGGACCGATCCGCCACCGCATCACCCAGAGCGCCAGCGATCTCGACCGGCGGTTGCAGGTCCACCGGACCGAGCTGACCATCGACGACTCGACGGATGGGTTGACCCGTGGCGAGGTGCTGGCCCTGATCAACGCGTCGCTCGTCGAGGACGAGCAACGCAATGACCAGATCTGCGGGGACGTGGCCGTCGCGGTCGGCGCGGGGCGCAACTGCCTCGTGCTCAGCAGCCGGACGGAGCACGTCGATGTGCTTGCTGGCCGCCTGGCCGGTCTGGGGTTGGAGCCGCTGGTGCTCTACGGAAGCCTCAAGCCCGCGGAGCGTCGGGCGGTTCACGAACAGCTCGCCGAGGACCGCCAGCTCTTGCTCGTCGCGACCGACCGCTACATCGGTGAAGGCTTCGACTGCCCGAAGCTCGACACGCTGTTCCTCGCCTTCCCAGTCTCGGCGCGGCAGCGGATCACCCAGTACGTGGGGCGGATACTGCGGGATCAGCCCGGGAAGGACCTTGCCGAGGTGCATGACTACCTCGATGCCAAGGTGCCCATGCTCGCCGCGATGTACCGGCGTCGACTGCCCGGCTACAAGCAGCTGGGGTTCACGCCGGAGCCGCCCACGCCGACGCCGCCCACGCCGGCGCTGCCGGAGCGGGGGTTGAAGACCACGTCCACACGAGAACGATACGAAGC
>NZ_JBBEBZ010000024.1:0-1324 GCF_040882075.1 Nitriliruptor sp. | reverse complement strand
CTTCGGGGGGCCGGGCTTCCGGCTTTCTACGGAGAGAGTCGCTGAGCGTCTCAGCACTAGCCCGAGCAACGCTGGCAGGCGAGCTAGGGTTCTGTACACAGACAGGGGCACTTCGACCTGGTCGAGATCGCCCTGACCTCCGAGACCGCAACCCTGTGCCTGGCCACGGCTCTTGCGCGCCACGACCTCACCGACCAGAGCCCGAGCCGGCTCGAGATCGGCCATCCCGCGTGGCAAGCGATCACCCAGGACCGCCGCGCCGGTGCGTTGGCGCCACTTCGCCCCGAGACGTTCGGGATCGGCCGGGAACGGTTCATCGTGCTCGATGCGCTCCAACTCGGGATCTACAACGCCCAACGGTCGATCATCGACGCCTACCGCATCCGCCACCAAGAAGTCCCAGAACTCGGACGCGAAGCCCTGCGCCGCTGGCTCGCCCGGCGCGGCACTCAGCCGGGCGAGCTGCTGCGGATGGCCCGACACTTCCCCAAGGCCACCAGACAGCTGCGCAACGACCTGGAGCTGCTGCTGTGACCCGCTCCGAGCTCGCGGCCGACATCTACCGGGCGCTGCAGCGGCACGGCCGCACGCACGGCCGGCCCACCGACGAACTACTCCACCTCTACGCTCTTGAGGGCTTCCTCGCCCGGCTGGCCACCCACGAGCATCGAGATCGGCTCATCCTCAAAGGCGGCATGCTGCTCGCCGCCTTCGACACCCGTCGGCCCACACGCGACGTCGACCTGCCGGCCCAACAGCTCGACAACGACCCTGAGCACCTCCGCGAGCTGGTCGCCGCGATCGCCGCCATCGTCATGGCCCGAGATCGTCCAAGCGAAGTGGGCCGCGTGGCGTCAGCGCCAACGCCTCGACGATGTCTACCCGCGAACTTCGCCGACGTGCTCGACCACGTCACCTGGTTCGCAGATCCCATCATCGACAACGGCAGTCCCTCCGGGACCTGGCGGGCTGACAGCGGCGAGTGGCGCTGACCGCGCTGGCGATCCGCGTGGCGGTCCCAGGTGGTCGTCCACAGCCGAGCGGACGCCCTCTGCGACTCTCCGCACCGGGCCGTACGGTGTTGCGTACGACGGTCCGGAGGTCCACGATGGTCAGCGAACGCCAGGCGTTGAGCGCTTGGCAGGCATCGCTCGAGGAGGGCATCGGCGTGGATGAGGCGGCGGTGGTCGTGGACCGTCTCGGTGCGGTCGTCACGCGGTCGGACCTCGACCGCCTGAGCGCCGAGGTCGACCGCAAGCTCGACCGCCAGAACGTCGAGGTCGACCGCAAGCTCGAGTCGCTCGCTGACCGGCTGACGGCAGCG
>NZ_JBBEBZ010000023.1:0-1334 GCF_040882075.1 Nitriliruptor sp. | reverse complement strand
GAAGCACACGAATGTAGGTAGCACGCCGTCTCCGCTTACGTTTCGGGCTGTTCAACGGTCCGAGACAAGACGCAGGAGACGGCGTGCTGTTCAAGAGTCTATGGAGACGGCTGCTTCGTGTCGGCAACCGGGTCGTGATCGAGAGCGTGGCCGAGGAGACTCGCGACGGCGAGCGGGTCGTGGTCGCCTCGGTGCGGCTACACAAGCGCCGGTCCAGACGGGGGTTCTGTGGCCGGTGCGGCCGCCTGTCCCCGGGCCACGACGCCGGGGCGGGGCGACGCCGGTGGCGCAGCCTCGACCAGGCCACGACCCGGTGCTACATCGTCGCGGACGCACCCCGGGTGGCCTGCAAGGTCCATGGGGTGACGGTGGGCGAGGTGCCCTGGGCCCGTCATGACGTGGGGTTCACCCGCGACTTCGACGATCAGGTCGCGTGGCTGGCGGTCCACTCGTCGAAGAAGGCGATCACCGAACTGATGCGCATCGCCTGGCGGACCGTCGGGGCGATCGTCGAACGGGTGTCCGACGATGCACGCGCACGAGCCGATCCGCTCGACGGGCTCACCAGGATCGGGATCGATGAGATCTCGTATCGCAAGGGCCACCGCTACCTGACGGTGGTGGTCGATCACGACAGCGGCCGGCTGGTGTGGGCCACTCCAGGCCGCAACAAGGCGACCGTGTCGAAGTTCTTCAACCAGCTGGGCAAGTCCAGAACGCTCAAGATCCGGCTCGTATCCGCAGATGCAGCCGGGTGGATCGGTGACGTAGTCGCCTCACGGTGTCTGAACGCCAAGCTCACCATGGACGCGTTCCACGTCGTGAAATGGGCCACCGACGCGCTGGATGTGGTCCGCCGCCAGGTCTGGAACGACGCCCGCCGCGCCGGGCAGACCGCCGTCGCCAAGGAACTCAAGGGCGCACGGTACGCACTGTGGCGCAACCCCGAGGACCTCTCGGTACGGCAGGCCGCCAAGCTGGCCGACATCGCCCGCACCAACGGTCCGCTGTACCGGGCCTACCTGCTGAAAGAACAGCTTCGGCGGGTGTTCGCGCTGCGCGGCCAGGCCGGCATCAACCTGCTCGACCGGTGGCTCGCCTGGGCCCAACGCTGCCGCATCGAGGCGTTCGTCACGCTCGCCCGCACCATCCGCCGCCACCGCACCGCGATCGACCAGATGCTCATCACCGGCACCGGGAACGCCATCGTGGAGTCCACCAACACCAAGCTACGCGTGATCCACCGGCGGGCCTACGGCTTCCGCACCCCCAAGGCCATGATCGCACTCGGCATGCTCGCCCTCGGTGGGCTGTGCCCCGACCTCCCCGGCCGC
>NZ_JBBEBZ010000022.1:0-1354 GCF_040882075.1 Nitriliruptor sp. | reverse complement strand
GGGCGATCTCGATCTCCTGGTCGCCGCGGATGTGCGTGGCCATCTGCTGCACCTCGGGTTCGAGCCCACCGCCGTCGGCGAACAGGCGGTCGACCATCTCGATCGCGCCGCGGTGGTGACGCAGCATCCCCTCCAGCCACGCCCGGTCGAACGGCTCACCCTCGAGCGACTCGAGCTCGACCAGCTCCGCCTCGGTGAGCATGCCCGCCGGCGCGTCGCCGTCCTCCTCGTGGTCGTGGTCAGCGAGCAGGGAGGGGACCGGTTCGTCGCGTTCCTCGAGCCAGGCCCGGAGCACCTCGATCTCGCCCTCCTGGGAGATGTCCATCCGTTCCGCGAACCGGGGCAGGTCGTCGCTGGCGGTCCGGTCGGGGACGAGGCGGGTCATCCGCAGCGCCTGGGCGTGGTGGAGGATCATCCCTCGGACGAAGGCGACGTCCGCGGGACCGTGCTCCGGCGTTGCGTGGTCCGGGGTCTCGCCCGGATCGAGCACGCGTGACGGCTCCCCGGGGGCGCCCGGCTGCACCACTTGAGGTGACGCGTCCCCGTCCGCGCCCGAGGTGCAGGCACCCGCCCCGAGCGCCGCGACGAGGGCGACCACGACGGACGTGCGGCGGCTCGGCGAGGCGGGATGGGGCGACATCGGCGGGACGGCTCCGGGTGGTGGGGCGCGCAGGGTGCCGCGGGCGCGGGCACCCGGCGGCCGAGCGGGGCGTGTGGCGCACCCGGCGCACGACGTCGAGGTCGGCGCGCACCGATCGCGTCGGGCGCGCGGGTGGAGGCGACGTGCCCGGAGCGCACGCACGTACGGTGCGTGGAGGGGAACCGCCCACGCGGCGGCGAAGCCCGTTCGAGACACCTCCGTCCGCGTCACGATCACCGGAGCCGCCCGTGCGACCCACCTCTCGCCGCCCCCGCACGTTGCGATCCGCCGCCGTCGCGGCCCTCGCGGTCGCCATGGTCGGGGGGCTCCTGCCGGCCGTGGCGTCGGCGCAGGTCGACGGGCGCGCTGGCCTCGGGCCCGATCAGGAGGCGTCGACGGAGAACGTCGACCTCGCCTCGTCCCAGGGCAAGCCGGAGGGGCTCGACAACTTCAACTCCGACATGGCCTTCTTCGACGACGGGGGTGTCGGGTACGTCGTGGCCGGCAACTTCGACGGCCTCGCGATCTACAACGTCGCCGACCCGGCCAACCCGGTGCTGACCACGACCGTCGTCTGCCCCGGCAGCCAGAACGATGTCTCGGTCGCCGGCGACCTGCTGTTCGTCTCGGTCGAGGGAGGCGGGTTCACGGCCTGTGACGACGGGTCCGCGGAGGGTTCCGAGACCTTCCGTGGGGTCCGCATCTTCGACATCT
>NZ_JBBEBZ010000021.1:0-1357 GCF_040882075.1 Nitriliruptor sp. | reverse complement strand
CGGGCGTTATGGATCGCAAGCGGATCATCCAGTAGTCGACGGTCGGGCCGCGCCAGAAGCCTGACCGCCGGACCCGAAGCAACGCCGACGATGAGGATCGATGCGCCGGGGTCCGGTTGAAGAGCCCTGAACTGCGCGAGCTCAGGCGCGGCGCTGGTCGTGGTCGGTGGCTTGCGCATCCTCGCGGTGCTCGAGGACATCTTCGGGGCGCGCGAGGCCGATGCGGACGCCCGTTCCTCGACGCGAGCACTCAAGGCTGGTTCTCGACCTCGTCCTGGTGTCGACAGGGGTGAACGGTTGGCGTCGCACGGCGAGATTGCGTGCTCGACAGGGCGGAGAGCCGGAGTTACGGTCCGACATATTAACGAACATGAGGATGTACGGATGGGTGCCGATGCCTGCGAGCTGCTCTGCCTCGATCTTCCCCACGCCGAGTCGGTTCGCGGGTCGCTGCCCGAACCAGGTCGTCTGGAGCGCGCCGCCGCCGACGCGCGGGCGCTGAGCGACCCGACGCGGCTGCGGGTGGCGGCGGCGCTGGCGGCGGGTGACGAGCTGTGCGTCTGTGACCTGGCGTGGGTGTGCGGTTCGACTCAGAACCTCGCCTCCCACCACGTCCGTCAGTTGCGGACCGCCGGGCTCGCCACGTCCCGGCGTGAGGGGAAGATGGTGATGTACCGGCTGACCGAGCGAGGTTTGGCGCTCCTGGAGGTCGTCCTCGGGTCGGCGACGGGTGTCCCCACCGGTGAGGTCGAGGTGAGCGGACGTGGCTGATGCCTGCTGTGGACCGGCCGAGAGCTCGCACGCGTCGGATGATCACGAAACGGATGGGACGGAGCGGCTGCGTGATGTACCGGAGCTGCGCGCGGCGGCGCTGGCGGCGCTGCTGTTCGTGGGCGGGTGGCTCAGCGGCCGGCTCGGTCTCGACGTACTCGGGACCGTGCTGGCTGTGGCGGCCTTGTTGGTCGGTGGCGCGACGTTCGTGCCCGAGTCCGTACGTGGGTTGCTGCGCGGTCGACTCGGTGTCGGGACGCTGATGACCATCGCGGCCGCTGGTGCGGTCGCGCTCGGTGAGATCGGGGAAGCCGCCGCGTTGGCGGTGCTGTTCTCCATCGCCGAAGGGTTGGAGAGCTACTCGCTGGCGCGCACGCGACACAGCTTGCGGGCGCTGTTGGACCTCACTCCGGCACGTGTCTCGCTCCTGCGTGACGGCGTGGAGGTCAGCGTGGATCCGGACGAGGTCGCCGTCGGCGATCGCGTGTTGTTGCGGCCCGGGGAGCGTGCCGCGACCGACGGGACGGTCGGTGCGGGTCGTTCGGCGGTCGACACCGCGGCGATCACCGGCGAGTCGATGCCGGTC
>NZ_JBBEBZ010000020.1:0-1370 GCF_040882075.1 Nitriliruptor sp. | reverse complement strand
GGGGCGGGCTGGAGACCGGCGAAGCCGCCCATGCCCCCACCCGCGCCACCGGGCATCCCGGGCAGGCCGCCGGACTGCAGCTGCCGGAGCGCGGCGGCCTGCGCGGCCTTGCCCTTGACGCCCTTCGGCGTGGCGCCCGACAGGCCGGCCATCTTGGACGCGCTCTTCATCACCTTCTGGATGTCGGCGAACTGCTTGACGAGGCGGTTGACCTCGGTGACCGTCGTGCCCGAACCGGCCGCGATGCGCTTGCGACGTCGACCGTTGAGGATCTTGGGGTCCTGACGTTCCTTCGGGGTCATCGAGCGGATGATCGCCTCGAGCCGGGCGACCTGCTTGTCCTCGATCTCGACGTCCTTGAGCTGCTTGCCCATGCCGGGCAGCATCCCGAGCAGGCCCTGCAGCGGCCCCATCTTCTTGAGCATCTGCATCTGGGCGAGGAAGTCCTCGAGGGTGAACTCCCCCGACATCAGCGCCGCTTCCGCGGAAGCGGCTTCCTCCTCGGTGTAGGTCTGCTCGGCCTTCTCGATGAGCGTCATCACGTCGCCCATGCCGAGGATCCGCCCCGCCATGCGGTCGGGGTGGAACGCCTCGAAGTCCTCCATCTTCTCGCCGATGGAGGCGAACAGGATCGGGGTGCCGGTGACCTCGCGGACCGACAGGGCGGCGCCACCGCGGGCGTCGCCGTCGAGCTTGGACAGGATCACCCCGTCGAAGCCGACGTCGGTCTGGAAGGCCTTGGCGACGTTGACGGCCTCCTGACCGATCATGGCGTCGATGACGAACATGGTCCGCACGGTGCCGCCGGTGGAGCCGGCGGCCTCCTTGATGGCGCCCGCCTGGGCGAGCAGATCCGCGTCGACGTGGAGGCGGCCGGCGGTGTCGACGATGACGACGTCGCAGCCGGCCTCCTTGGCGGCGCGGATGCCGTCACGGGCGACCGGGACCGGGTCACCCTCGGTGACGGGCGCGAACGCCTGCACGCCGACCTTCTCGGCGTTGACCTGGAGCTGGCGGACCGCGGCGGGCCGCTGGAGGTCGCAGGCCACCACCATGACCTGGTGGCCCTTGCGCTTGAGCAGCGCGGCGAGCTTGCCGGCCGCGGTGGTCTTCCCCGAACCCTGGAGGCCGGCGAGGACGATCACGTGGGGCGACGGGCCGGACAGGTCGAGCGGGACCGCGTCGCCACCGAGGGCTCGGGTGAGTTCCGCGTCGACGGCCTTGATGACGTGCTGCGACGGGTTGAGCGCCTTGCTGATCTCGTCACCGACGAGGGTCTCACGCAGCCGTTCGACGATGCCCTTGACGACCTTGAAGTTGACGTCCGCCTCGAGCAGGGCGAGCCGGATCTCCTTCAGGGTCGCGTCGAC